>JAGLEA010000029.1 GCA_023145315.1 Psychrilyobacter sp. | reverse complement strand
AACTCAAAAATAGGAATGGAATATAATGGTGTATCTATGGGAATTGGATTTGAAGATGCAGACTCTGGGAAATTAAGTTTAAATATAGGAAAATTAGAAATAAAAGATGGAAAATTATTATTAGGAATAGATATGAGATATCCTGTAACTACAAAAAGAGAAGAGGTATTAGAAGGATTAGAAAAAATAGCAGAAGAAAATAACTTTGAACTATCTATAAAGAGTGAATCAAAAGCACTATACTTTCCAAAGGATACTGAATTAGTAAAAACACTAATGAATGTATACAAGGAAATGACTGGTGATGTAGAAGCAGAGCCAGTAGCAATCGGTGGTGGAACATATGCAAGAGCTGTAGATAATGGTGTAGCATTTGGTGCACTTCTACATGATCAAGTGGATAATATGCATCAAAAAAATGAGTATTTAGAGATAAGTAAATTAGATATTCTACTGAAGATATATGTAGAAGCTATCTATAGATTAGCAAAATAAATATAACTTTATTAAAAACTAGGAATTCTCCTAGTTTTTTTATTTAATAACATTTAAGTTGTCTGGATATGGGTATTAATGTTTTTTTTTAAAACACTATTGCTAAAACCAAAATTATATGCTAAAATTATCTAAAGAAGTAAAAAAAGAACTAAAAATTAGATTACGGAGGTATTACCATGAAAAAAATGTCATTATTTCTTACTAGCTTAGTATTAGCATCTGCACTTATTGGATGTGGAAAAGAGAGTAAAGAAGAAGTTAAAAATGTAAAAACTGATAAGAAAGTAAATAACCCTGCTTTAGAAAGAGTAGATTCGCTAAACCTTGACAGTGGTGGAAAATTTACTGGAACATTCAATCCTGCTGTTTCTACAACTTCATATGATTCTACTGTAAATTCATATGTTTTCTCAACTCTATTAACATTAGATCCAGAACAAAATTTTATTCCAAGTGATATTGTTGAAAAATTTAATTATGATGAAGCAACACAATCATTTCACTTCACTTTAAAAAAAGGTGTTAAATTTAGTGATGGAGAGGAGCTAACTTCTAAAGATATATTGTTTTCATATAGTTTAGTAGCAAGACCAGAATATACAGGGAATGGAGGTTTTTCTGCTCAATCTATAAAAGGATTTAAAGAAGTTACTGAAGGGAAATCAAGATTATTAAGTGGAATTGAAACACCTGATAAGTATACTCTAATATTCCATATGGCAGAAGCAAATGCTAGATCATTTAATAGTTTCTTAGGGAGAGTTTTACCATCTCACTACTATGAATATGCCGTTGAAAAAGGACTAACAACAAAAGAATACGAAGATCTATATAATACAAATTTTTTATCTAAAAATGAGAAGCCAATAGGATCAGGAGCATATAAATTAGATGAATATAAAGCTGGAGAATATGTAATACTAGGTTCAAATGATGAATATATTTTAGGAGCACCAACTGTTAAGAAAATAGTTTTAAAATATATACCAAATGATTCGGTTTCACCTTCACTAGCTACTGGTAACTTAGATGTTGCTAGCTTATCAGGTAAAGCTTCTAAGCAAAAAGAGATTGCCTCTAAAAATGGATTAGTTAAATTTCAAAAATCTAAGCCAAGTGGATATTCATATATTGGATTTAATCAAAGAAAACCTTTATTTCAAGATAAATCTGTAAGATATGCACTAGCTTATGGATTAAATAGAGAATTATATGCTGATAAAGTATTAGAAGGAGATGCTAGAGTATTAAATCAACCTTTAGGACAAGAGCATTGGGCATATAACGATACTGATAAGATAAATGATTATTCTTATAATCCAGAAAAAGCTAAAGACTTATTAGAAAAAGATGGATGGAAAGTAAGTTCTAAAGATGGATTTAGATATAAAGATGGAAAGAAATTAGGATTTATTTTAAATACATCTTCTGATCAAACTTCTACTGGTAAAGTTTTCTTAGCATTAATTAAGGAAAACTGGAAGCAAATTGGTGTAGATGTAGATATTCAATTAATTGACTTTAATGCCATGGTTAAAGATTTACAAAGTGAAACACCAAACTATGAAACTGTTATGTTAGCATGGTCTACTATTGCAGATCCTGATCAATCTAATATATTTTCAACTACAGGGTCTATGAACTTTGGTAACTACTCAAATAAAAAAGTAGATGCTTTATCTAAAAAAGGATTGGCTGTTATGGATAAAGAATCAAGAACTCCTATCTACCATGAAATTATGAAAGA
>JAGLEA010000282.1 GCA_023145315.1 Psychrilyobacter sp. | reverse complement strand
AAAAGCCTGTTTTTTTCAATAACTCCATAGCTAGATTTAATTTGATATAAGTATTTGTCATCTTTAATATTAAATCCTTTGATATTGATATCTTTTAAATAAACTTTCCCTCTACTAATAACAAGTTTTGAAGCTATTATTTTTTCATACTTGTTTTCATTCTCAAATTTTTGCAATATAAGAAGATCCTCTGTAACTGGTATTTGGAAAAGTGGTTCTACTTCATCGCGAAAAAAAGAAAGGTTGACTAATTCCCCGTAGGAGATGTCCATGCCTTGTATAAATTCTAAATCATTTGAATCATTTTGATTGTTTTTAACGTAAATTTCATAAGCACTTACTATTTTTCGGATGTCTTTTTCTTTAAGGCCCCCATTTAAGAGTATTGTTGCTTTTTCTATCTCATTGTATTTAATTTTAATATTACTATTTGTTGCTTCGACTGTTTTTTCATGTAAGGAATTTACTAGTTTTTTTCTGTGTGCGGTCATAAATCTTAGCATTTCTAAAGCAGCAACTTCGTTTTCTAGATTTCTTTTGTTTTCTTCTATTTGCTTCCCCGTTTTTCTATTTGATAGTAAGGTTTGTTTATCAATTGAGTAAATCGGGTCCATAATTAGATAGTTTTTAAAATTTTCACATCCAAGTTTAAAAACATTATTTAGTTCTCCCTTCTCCCATTGCGTCAGTTGCCCAATCTCCGTTTTTTTTAATTTATTTTGAAAGCATATGATGCCTCTATTGTGGTAGTTTTTTGCATGTTTATATTTATACTCATATGCAATTTTTTTAAATTCAAATTGTTGTAATACGACTTCTTTTAAAGGGATGGATAATAAAGAAAAAAAAATTGTTGTGATAATAAGAAAATTAAAATTTATAGAACTTTTTTTGGGGGTGTAGGAAAGATAAATAAAAAGATAAAATAATAGAAATGTAAAATATATAAGAATCCACCAGTTGGAAAACAGGATCATTCGTTCTGCAAATAAAAATCTAGTGCCATCTATTTTTAGAACTTTTATTAATTCTATTTTGTATTTGATAAAAGATATAAAATAAAGTATTAAAAAAGAGGACAACATAATGATTAGTGAAGTAAGTGGGAATGCGATTTTTTTTAGAAAATACTTATCTTTCACTTTGTTTTTTTTCTCCATTAATTGGAATTGTTAATACTAAAATTATGGTCGACAAAATAATTAAAATTAAAGGATGAACTATATTTTCATTTGTTTCGAAAAAAATAAATTTTGTAAACAGAGGTTTTATATGAATAGCTAGGTGTATATTTGAATAAAGGAAGAAAAAGTAAAATATAAATAATAGAAAAAAATCTATAAAAAGCAGATTTGAACTTTTAGATAATTTCCAAAAAGACAGGCTAAGCAAGGAGAAGGAAAAAGAATAGAATAATAGAAAATGCCAACTTAATTCTTTATATTTTAAGAATAGGGTATTTGTTTTCTGATTAAATTGGGTTAAAGGTTTGATTACTTCTGGTTTTCTATTAATATTCTCTAATAACGCATAGTTATAATTGGGGGAATAATTATTTAATTGAGCAATATTTTCATTTGAAAATTGAAATTTATTAGCAGGAATTAAAAAGAAAATTAAAAATAGTGAAATTGTGAGTATTGATAATGATGTTAAAAATAGAACCATGTTCTTTCTTTTTAATCTTATAGAAGAGAATAAAGATATTAATGTTGAGATAGTTAATATTAGTGGTGCTCTTTGTAGAAATAGTGGTAATAAAAATATCTCTATAAAGACTTCAATTTCAATATTATTGCTAATTGATTCAGAAATAATAACCTCAGCAAAGCCAATTATCATAAAAAAAACAGAGGTTATTATTGAAATATAACAAAGCCTATATAAAAATAGTATAAAATTTTTCATACATATAATTATACCATCATTTTCCCGTTGTTACAAATTGTTTTTATTTATAAATAATATATCCTTGTCTATTTACACATGCAATAAGATCGCCGAATGATTTATCTTTCATAGATAATTTTTTCTTTAAACGAGATATAAT
>JAGLEA010000281.1 GCA_023145315.1 Psychrilyobacter sp. | reverse complement strand
TAAATATGCTTTATAATCCATTTTATTTAAAACGATTAAGCTGTCTACTTTATTTAAAAAATACTTTTTAAATATTTTTCCTTGTAAATTTAACGGTGCATAATAGCTATTATGTAGCCAAGAATATATTTTTACTCCCTTAGACCTTGCTAAAACACTCATAATTGATGATTCTGGCATAAGAGGAATTAACACATCTACCTTTTCTTCTTTAATTATTCTTTTTAATTTAGAGATATAAAAAATAGGTTTTATTCTTCTAATTGTTTTTGTTTTTCCAAAAGTCATTCCTAGAGATATCATTTTAACCCTTTTATCTATTTCGAATACTGGAGTTCCTTCATCATTAGAAATAATCATTATTTCATAGTTACTATTTACTAGACCATTAGCAATAATAGATAGTATCCTTTCTGCTCCGCCCATTGAGTTTATACCATTTTGAATGAAAAATGCTATTTTTTTTTTCATAATTATTCTCCTAAATAGATTATTTTTGTAGTATATATTTTACAAGAGCAACAATTCTAGTTAGCAAGAATAATTTTTCATATCCTGCAGTAAAAAATATTTTAACGAACTGTCTAAAGGAATAAAAGGATGCTTTTATCTTATTCCATTTACCACCGTGCCTTCTACTAGATGATGTTTCACGTACTCTAATATAGTAACAAGCATTTTCACTAGTTTTTTTCACTAGATCTATATTTTTTGATATATAAGTCATAAAAAGAGTGTCTTCTCCTAATTTCAAGTTTATATCAAACTTATAATTTTCAACCATTTTTCTATGAATCATCTTTGACACAGGACACGAAAAGTATCTTCTAACTTTAAATTTTGATTTTTCTTCTAATTTTAAAGTTTTATATAGCTTACCCCAAGGATTTTCTTCTAAACAACTAATTTCTTTTATAAAATTTTTAGAATCGCTTATTCCTAAGGTTTTTTCATCTGTTAATTCTAACAATTCTTCTAAATAATATTTCGAAATTATATCATCATCATCTACAAATACTATATAATCTTCCATCGACACATCTAAAAGCTTATTTCTTGCATTCGAGACTCCCGGATTCTCTATAAATAAAAATTTATACTTAAAAGAAAAGTTCTTTAGTTGATCCAAAATATATTTTTCAAACTCTTTAGATGAACCATTCAGCCCTATGTAAACACAAAATTCATTTTTTTTTAAAGTTTGAATTTCTAGCGATTTGAAACATTCAATTATATAATCCTGTGGTTTATACGTTGGTAAAATTACAGCGACTTTAGTGTTCATAATATTAATTAATCAGTTTCACTTATTGATTAATATCCTCCTTTTAGCAAAATAATTATACTTTTATATATCTTCTTAGGAAAGGAATCAAAAACATGTTTCTTTCTAATGAAAAATTTTCTTTTAGAAGTATTCTAGGTAATTGTTCACTAGAATCAATATTTAATTCCCTTATATTATTCGCTCTTGTTGTTGTGGATGTTTTGAAATCATTATTTTTTAAGAAATTAAATTCCCTTTCATTAACTTGACGAGTTGTTCCATAAGGATATGCAAAGTGGTCTATTGAAATTTTTAGTTTTTCTTCTAATTCTTTTTTTCCGTCTAATACTTCTTTTTCCATCTCTTCTAATGTGAGTGTGTTCATAGCAGGGTGCGAAACTGTATGAGCCCCTATTGTTACTAGTGGGTCATTTGCCAATACCTTTAATTCTTCCCAATCCATACATAATTCGTCACATTTTTCAGAAAAACTAAATTTATAATTAGGTAGATAGTTTTTTATCTTTTTGGCTAAATCTTTTCCTCCAAAAGTAAATATATTATTTCTTAAAATTACAAAAGTATTTTCTTTTTCTTTTTTTGTTCTACATGAAAACTTCTCCATTTTAGAAGTAACCACTATTTCATTGTTTTTTATGATATCTTCAATTATATACCACCACAATACAGCCTTTTTATTTAGAAAATCATTGGTTATATAGATCGTAAATGGAATATTATATTTTTTAAATATCGGATATGCTGTAGTATAGTTATCTTTATAACCATCATCAAAAGTAAATACTGCAAATTTTTCTTTTGAACCGCTTTTTATAGTAACTTCTAATTCATCTAAGCTTATAAACTTATAATTTTTTTTCTTTAATTTTAAAATTGTCTCTTCTAAATATTCTTCACTTACTTTAAGGAACTGATTGTATAAAATTTCATTTTCTTCGATTTTTGCAACTCTATGTAATGCAAAAATAGTGCCTATACCACAGGTTTGCTTTTCGATAATTTTTAAATTTGGTAGTAAATTTATAATAGTTTCTTTATTCATTTTATCTCCTTTTTTTATTCTGATAAGATAGAGTCTAGGTATATTTATAGTATTAAAACTACACTTTATATCTTTTATACCCATACCATAAATAATTAATAAAATAATAGATACTCTTAAAAAAACTAATTTTTTCAATCTCATGGATTATTTTCCATTGAAATCTAACAGCATCTAATTTATTAGACGACCTAGAGTTTTCTATTATTCTGTATTTTCCTAGAGGTTCTTCGATTCCATAGCATCCATCTACCTCTTTTAATATCTCCAACCAATAGATATGATCTTCACTTAATTTATAAGTTTTAAAATGTTTTTTTCCTAATTTTTTAGTATCTATCATAACTGCAAAACACTTCATCAAATTTCCTTTTAAAGAATCGTTATATGAAAAAAAGATAGGAAAACTCACTACTCCACGTAAAGAGCCATCTTCATTTATTTTTTCATAACCAGTTTGTGTTAAAGCTACATCATTCATCTTCATAAATTCTACTTGTTTTTTTAGTTTTTCAGGCATAAATAAATCATCTGCATCTAAAAAAACAAGATATCTACCTTTAGAGTTTTCAATTCCTAGATTTCTAGCTACGCTTACACCACTATTTTCTTTATTTTTAAAAAGTTTTAGTCTATCATCTTTTTTAGCGATTTTTTCTACGATCTTATAACTATTATCAGTAGACATATCATCTACTA
>JAGLEA010000280.1 GCA_023145315.1 Psychrilyobacter sp. | reverse complement strand
TATATAGAGTGATAAATGTTTTTTAGTCTCATTTTCATTATTAATTTCTCTTACATTTGTAGATAAATGTAATCTATCTATTTTTTCTTTGATTAATTTAAGATTTATATCATCTGTTTTGGCTAGATAAAGAAACACTGTTGCTCTTGCTTTATTTCGAGAGAGTGATGTTGCCTGTTTAGAGATTGTTATATTAGCACTATTTGATTTGTTTAATTTAACTTTGTATTTTGGTACTAGTTTTACATCAAGTTGTTTTTCATTTTGTACTATCTTATTTATTATTGGTTCTCTAAAGTTTGTACTTATCTCTTTTTTTTTCATTACATCTAAGTCTCTATGTTTATCAGAGAGTTGACTTCTCTCAATTTTATAAGTATCAATAGTCGTGTAATTGCTCATAATCGGATTTTTTTCAATTGTTGATATTTCACTTATTACTGTTTTAAAATCTTGAAATAATACTTTTCTAGATTTATTTGACAATTCAAAGGTTTTCATATCCATTTTATTGTTTTTATCATTATAGATAGCACTAATTTCTGGGAGTAATCTTAATCTGTTTGTAATTAGACTAATTTCTTTTTTTGAGATTGGTTTAATATGCAGTTTAATCTCTCCCTTTTTTGTTTGAACTAAAAATAGTCGATTTTTTAAAATACTGTTTTCTAGAACTTTTGCAATTTGATTTGCTTTTTTAAAGGTTTGATTAACAGTTGTCTCTGCTGGCAGGTAAAGTGTAACTGTTTTAAAATTTTTATTTTCGGTTATCATAATTATAAGTATTAAAACAGCTAAAAGAGCTGAAATTAGTGGTAGGAAATATTTTATTTTTATTTGTAATAAGCGCAATTTTTTAATTTGTAAAACAATCTCCCCACTTAATAGAGGTATAATTAGTAGCAAAAAATAATATAATGAATTTTCAGTTCTGTTTTCAATAGCAATTAAAGTAATAAATAAAAGGGCTATTAGATAGAATATGCTTTTATTAATCTTCAAACCTATACTTATTAGAACATAAAAACTAATTATTGTTACTATAATAATTTCTTCTACGGTGCAATTAGATTTAACACTTATTAGCAGTAGTAGTGAAATTAGTGGCAATAGGTGGGCTATGTGGATTTTAAATAAATATAAATCAAAAAGGAGTGTTAAAAGATATAAAAAAAGTAGATAACCGCCTATTTTTACTGTTTTTAAACTATTTATTCTACCCTTATCATATAAGTACTCGATTTCACAAGTTTTAATTTTATTCACTGTTTTTCTAACTTTTAAACTTGATAGGATTGAGTTGCTGTTCTCTTTAAAATAGAGAGATAGCAGTATTATTTCTTGGTTTTTGATTTTTATATATGATTTTTTATCTACTTTTTCTTTTTCCCATTTTTCTTCTCTGTTTAATATGGGGTTTTTGTTAAAAGGTGTTGAACTTATTAGCAGAGGAATTTCTTTATTGTTATCGCTAATTGTTCCAACTTCTCTATGTACTTCCCAACCTTTAATTTTATTTGATAGCTCATTTATACTGTTTGTTCTATTTAAACTGTTTAAATTATTATGAAAAAGTTTAATTTGTTCTAAATCACTTTTTGAAGAGTTATAGTTTGATAGAAATTGTAGTTTTGAAAGTTCAGATTCTACTTTTTTATATTGGTTTTCAATCTCTTCTTTTTTAAAATTTATAGCAAATATCATATCTGCATTTTTTTCCAATTTATCACACTGAATAAGAGGTCTTGATACAGAAGCATCAAAGCTATTAGATAATTCAAAAATAACTTTACTTATCTCATTAAAACTGCAACTTCGTTTTCCTTTTTTGACTTCTATTGAATTTCTACTTTTTAGCTCATCAATTTTACTTTTAACATTTAGTACTCCCTTTAATTTCAAAACTTTTTTTTCCACTTCTACTGTAATTGTCTTTTCTATCTCTTCACATGTTGATCCCTCTTTTCTAAATTCTACAACATAATAATCGTTATCGCTCTCTTTTCTCATTTGTGGGGAGGATTTTAATAATACAGTTGTTACAAAAATTAGAGATAAGAGTAAGATCAATTTTTTAGTTTGATTATTAAGTTCCATTTTCAATTTCTCTTTTATGATTGTGAAAAAGTGGTATTATTATGAGAGAAACATATGTTGATGTGATAAGACCACCAATTAGAGTGATTGCCATAGAGTTATATGTTAAAAAGGGAATAAGGGCTGCTATTGTTGTTAATACTGTCATTAAAATTGGTCTTACTCTTTTGACTGCATGATTTACAATCTCTTTATTATTAAGTTTCCTATTTTGAGTTGATTGATATATTATTATGGTACTATTAACTGCTGTCCCACAAAGTACTAGAAGTGCAATTATTGAATTAAGATTAAGAGTATTAGAACTAATTACTAGGGTAAATAGTGCTCCTAATATAGAGGGTGGAAGAGTAGCCATTATTATTAATGCTATTTTCCAATTATTAAGCAAAATACCTAATATACAAAATAGAAATATGATCGAAAAAAGTCCGGTTATTAATATACCACCACTTTGTTTTGCTAATTCAGATGGGTAAAATTTTTGTACCTTTTTAGATAACTTATTGCTCTCTTGTTTTAATAAAAGAGAGGGTTTCCCATTAATTCGTAAGAGTGTTAGCTCTTGGTTCTCTTTAATTAATTTTGCGAGTTTAGCTATTTTATACCCGTTTTTATCGATTTTAATCATACTATTTAAAAAAACATCTTTGTTAATGTTTTTTCTACTTTCTGTTTGTAATTTGATAATCCCAGAATCAAAGTTCATTTTTTTAATTGTCTGTTTATTTAGTAAAGAGTAGATAGCTTGTGATACTTTAGCTGCATTTAGATTGTTTTGTAGTAAAAATTTATTATTTAATTCTAACTTATATCTAATTTTCTGTTTTCTTAGGATAACATTTATCATCTCTCTATATTTTTCTCTACTCTCTTGTAACTGTTTTTTATCATCAAAGATCAGAGCTCCTTCATTTCTAAATGGATAGTTTCCTATAACACCGTCAATGATTGATGAAGCTGTATATGATGTATAATAGTTGTTTTTATAATTTGAGTTTAATAGTGATTTCTTAATTCTTTTTAGCTCTCTATTTGAACAATTTGTTATTGTAAATATAATAGATTTACTATTTAAATGGGGAACAAACTTTTTTCTAGTTAAGGAGTTCCCACCTTGAGAAAAAGCAAGGGAGTTTTTTTTTGCAAAAAAAGTAGCTTGAATTTTTGAACTTTCGCTTTTTAACTCCTCTATGCTGTAGTTCTCATCAAATAAAAACTCAACTGCTTTATTCCCTTTTTTCGCAATGGGTAAAAATTCACCCCTAATAAATACAATAGATAGGAGCATAAAGAGAAATGGAAGAGAAAATAAAATTCTCTGTTTTTTTCGGTTTATTATAATCTTCCTAATAAAATCTCCATAATGTTTTTTAATAAAGAGTGTTTCACTTTTAATAACTGTTTTTTTCTTAATATAATTTAGATTATAGAGAGCAGGAAGAAGGAATAAGGAGGTTAGCAGTGAGCCTACTAAGGTAAGTGTTACACTTATTGCCAAATCTTTGAAGAGCAAACCTGTAATTCCTTTTATAAAAAATAGAGGCAA
>JAGLEA010000028.1 GCA_023145315.1 Psychrilyobacter sp. | reverse complement strand
TGTCCTACTACAAACCAACCAGATAGATATTGGTAAGATGTATCTAACCCTAACTCTACTCTGTCCCTATTTCTATTTTGTTCAGCTGCATATGCTATTCTTTTTTTATTTCCTCTTTCACTTCTATATTTAAAAGCAACTCCTATTTTTGGTGTAGCTTGGTATCTAATTTTATAGTCTACTCTTGTATTTTGATTATCTGCTCCATCTGTATTTAAATGTCCCGTTCCTCTTTGTTCAACATTTAAATGATAACCCCAGTTTCCTTTTACAGCATTAACTCCTGTTCCAAACATAATAATATTTTCAGATGCACCAAAATCTTTTGATCCCATCTCGTATTGCTCTCTTTCTATATATGTTCTAGCTGATACATTCCATTCATCTTCTTTTGTTCCTTGATCTATAACTTCATTTGCTCTTCCATCTTCTACAATTAATACTTTACTTGCTAATTTTTCCTTTAATTGTGTATTTTCTGCTTTTAACTCTTCCATTGTTTGTGTTTCAGCACCATATGCTGTAGCACCCAATACTGTAATTAACCCTAACATCATTAACTTTTTTTTCACTTTTTTCCTCCCGTATTCATTAAAATAATAGAATCTATATTTATAAATCCACTAATATTTTATATAAGTATTATAACTTATCCGTCTTTTAAAAAACGAGACTCTTGGCACGAAAGTTTCTTTTTTTATCCTTAATTGCAAATTAAGTTCTCTAATTTACTACTATACTAATTTGAATTTTTGCCATGGTCTAATTTGATCGATAAAAATAAGATTATCTTCTCTAATTCTCCCAATTACATTACTATTTCCTTCATTTTCATAATCTCTAAGAGCTATATGAAGTTCACCTTTATACCTATCATAATTAGAATTTTCGATTATTACATCTCCCCTCTTAATATTTCTTGTATTTTGAGGCTTGATATCTTTATCTTTATAAACTATACGTGGCATAGTTGATCTTACCGTATATTCACTTCTATCTCCCCTAAAAAAATGAAGTTCATCATAAAGTATATTAGATTCTGTTTCAGACAAAGTAACTTCTAAATCAACATCTAGTGCTAATAGTCCTCTTTTCAACTCTCCTAAAGCCTTTAGCTCAGCTTCTGATGCAAAACAGTTAGCCACTATGACATCATCTACTACATTTGTATTCCATAGATCTCTAGCCTGAACTGTAATATCCTCTATATATCTATGCTCTTCTAATGTACACAATCCCTCTGATACTTTCCATGGTCCAAAAGTTGCATTTTTTGAATTTACAAATGCTGCCACTCTTATTCCTTTATTTTTATAATTTTGTGATGTTGTCATAAATAATTCTCTGCTTAAAGCTGTTCTTTTTTTAGGATAAAAATTATGACATCCCAATAGTTTATGACTATCTGCACAATAGGATAAAATGTTCTCTAAATACATATTTGGCTGACTTACATTTAATTCCACCATGAGTCCCTCTTTATTAAAGGTCATCATAGCTTCTTCTGCACCAGTAAATCCCTCATCCAATCTAAAGCCATCAACACCCATCTCTTTGAAAAACGAAAGATCTTCATAAGTTATTCCTAGATCAGTAAATACACTAGGAGCAACATCTACAATAACTTCAAAATTTAAATTTTTAGCATGATCAATCGTTTCTTTAAACTCTTTAACAATTGAATCTTTATCCCCTGTTACAGATAATAAACATGTAAAAATTCTGTCAAATCCATACTTAGCTGCCGTTGATATATATTCCTTATTTTTTTCTAATGGTGCATGTTCAGGATAAACTGATATTCCTAATCTTCTCATTTTGCCCCCTAAGTTTAATTTATTTCTCTAATCAAAAAAGTATTATATAGTTTTAAAAAATGCTATAAATAAGAAATACTTACCAAAAATCATTGGTAAGTATTTAAAATTTAAATTATTTTGATGCGCTAGCTTCTTCTAATGCTTCTTTTTCTAATTCGTTAGCATAGATTGTTACGAACGGTTTGTACATGAAGTAAGATAAGAATACTAATGCTGTACTTAAGATTAATGCTGTTACTCCGAAGTTAGTTGCTAAAAATGCAGCTATTGGAGCTGGTGTAGTCCATGGTACTAATGTAACTATCTTCCCTACTAATCCCATTTTAACTGCATACCATGCTATTGTAGCGTTTACAATTGGTACTCCTATGAACGGAATAAATAAGATTGGATTCATTACTATTGGTGCACCAAATATAATTGGTTCGTTGATATTAAATAATCCTGGAACTGTTCCTAATTTACCGATTGCTTTAAGATGATCAGATTTACTTCTAGACATTGCAATAGCAAGTCCTAAAGTCGCTCCTGCCCCACCTAAATATACGAACGCATCTAAGAATCCACCAGCAAATATATGAGGTAAATTTGTTCCAGCTTGTAGTGCTTCTTGATTTGTTGCAAGGTTAGTTAAGATTATTGGGTTAATAATTGCTACTACTACATTTACACCATGTAATCCTGCAAACCACAATAGATGAACTATTACTAAAATTAAGATTATTGCTGGTAAACTATCAGAGGCATGTACTAATGGAGCAAATGCATTCATGATGATTTCTGGAATCATTTTTCCTGTAGATTGTACCCAAATGTTGATAGGTTGTAATATTAAAATTACAGCAATGATTGGAGTTAATAATTCAAATGATTTTGCAATTGCTGGTGGAACAGAATCCGGTAATTTAATAACCATTTTCTTTGTCGCCATAAATCTATAGATTTCAATTGCGATAAATGAACCAATTATTGCAGCAAATAATCCTTTTGCATCTAAAAATCTAGCATCCATTACCGGCATCCATCCACCATCTTTGTGGAATACAGCTAAAACTTGTGGCTCTTTTGCCATTGGTACCCAATCTAATTTAGCAGAAGTCATAAGGAATGTAAATAGTGTTAAGAAACCACCTGTTACACCACTTAACTTATACTGAATAGATAAACTGTAACCAATTCCGAATGATACGAATAACGACATTACACCCATACTTACATAGAATGGTTGAACCCAATTAGCTTTATGAGCTGCCATTAAGTCTGCATACCATTGCATAAACATTGGATTAGGAGTTCCTGGTGATAATTCAGGTGATCCAAACGGTAAGTTAACTAATAATAATATTACTGATCCTACAATTAAGAATGGCATTGTAAATACAAACCCGTCCTTTAGTGCTGTTAAATGTTTTTGACTCGACATCTTTGATGCGATGGGCATTAAATGCTTTTCTGTTATTTCTGTAAATTTATCCATGAAACTTTTCTTAGCCATGATTTTTCCTCCAAATATATTTTTTTTAATTCTTTAATCTAGTTTTTTTCTATATAACATCTAGTAATATTTCAACTAATGAAATAATTGTTTCAGCTGCCATATATTGATCTTCTGCATGTGCGATTATTAAGTTTAACTCTACTACTACATTATCATCATCTTCACATTCTGCTGTAACAAATTTATGATGCACACCGTGAGCTTCTAATAATAATGCTTTTGCTTCTGCTAAACCACTTTTATCTTTATTTCTAAGTGATTCTAATGCGATACTCTTTGCTGTTCCTGCTAAAGCTATTATTGGCATAAACCCTTCTAATAATTCCTCTTTTGTAAATTTTGACATCTTATCCCCCTTTTTAAAAAGATTTTTTTACTTGTATATTTTGATAAGTTGTACATTTTTTAATCACTATATATATAGTATGTTTTAACCGATTAATTCAATTGCGAAATCTAAGATCTTTTCACCTTTCATCATTCCATAATCCATAGAATTAATTACTTCTACTTTCTTACCATGCTCAGCTGCTATCTTGCTTAATTCATCTTTCTTGAATCTTACTTGTGGTCCTAATAAGAATACATCATACTCTCCTAGTTTATCATGAAACTGTTCTAATCCTACTGCTTCTATTTGAGCTTCAATTCCTTTTACCGCCGCTGCATCTTTCATCTTCTTTACTACAATACTAGTTGACATACCAGCACTACATAATAATAGTATCTTTTTCATAAATCTCCTCCTATTGGTTTTTTGTTTGCTAACTTTTCTGTTCTTCTACACTTCTGTTCTATTAGTATACTTTAGGATTTGAATATATGCAACTTTTATAGAAAAAACGTTTTTTTCGTCTAATATATTAATTTAATCTTTACTTTTTACTATTTTATTAGTAAAATTACGTTATATATATTAAAAAATATAAAAATTTCGTCTAATATATTTTAATTAAGATGAAATTGTCACAAAATAAAAAATAAAAAGGAGTTATTTTTATGGAAAATCTATCATTTTTAGATGCCGAATCATTCGAAAAGTCATTTGATGTTAGAATCGAACCTAAATTGAAGACAAAAGAGAAGGTTTTTTTAGATAAACTTAAAAAAAAAATTAATATTCATTCTAATATAGCGTTTTTTCCTCTTGGAGAACTATATGGAATTTATAAAATAAAGGATTTAAAAGAGATTAAAAGCCATTTAGTTCGACTTGGTAAGAAAAAAATATTTTTCACACTACATACTTTAAAGAAGGAAACAATCTATGGTGAATTTTTCTTTTTAAACTCTATATATTTAAGAGAGGATGGTATTGCTGTTATCCCTCCTATTGAATTAGTTTATTCCCTTAATAGGAAAAATATATTTAATCGAATTGATATACTCACATTTATTAGATTTAAAGAGAAGTATTCTTTCAAACTTTACCCTAAAATTTTTAAATACTACGATAGAAAAAACTTTGAATATACAGTAAAGGAATTAAAAACTATTTTAGGTTTAGAAGATACTTACTATGAAAGGTTTTTTGATTTTGAAAAAAACATACTAAAACCAATTATAAACGATATAAACAAATCTTCTAATTTTAATATCAATTATGAAAAAATAAAGGTCGGAAGTGGAAAAACAAACAAAATAGAATCTTTAAAGTTTTCATTTATTGATACAAAAAAATCTGAACAACTTAAAAATACAAATTTAATAATACAGTCTATTAAAAATGATATCAAAGATATCGTTAAGATTAGCAGTATAATAGAAAATACCTTGAGTGATATATCAGCAGAAAAAGTTATAAAAATTATTGAAAGCATTAAAACTAATTTTAAACCTCCCCTTGATATCTATTTAGAAGGGACTTTGAAGAGTAGTTTTAAAATCAATAATGATATTATCAAAATTATTGATATTTCTGAACATTTTTCTTCATGCTTTAAAATTGAAGGGCGACTATATAGGGAACTTTCAATTTATAAATTTAGTTATAATTATCATTTTTTACAAGAATTACAAAATTTGCGTATTAAGAGTGTTTTTAATTATGACAGATTCCCGTGGAAGATCTCTGTAATATTTGATAAAAAAGGTTTATCACGTATTAAAGTTTATATGTACTTAGCTCCATCTACTGATAAAATTTAATCTATAATAAAAAGGGACTTAGATATACTCTAAGTCCCTTCACTTTATTTACTTGGATCTGTTTCATTTATTTTTAAGTTATCTACTAAGTGACACGCCACAAAATGACCTTCTGAGATCTCATTTAACATTGGATCTCCATGGCTACATTCTGTTTTAACATATGCACATCTCTTTGCAAATCTACATCCTGGTGATGGATTAATTGGTGATGTTATTTCACCATTTAACTCTATTCTCTCCATCTTGTGTCTCAAACTAGCAACTGGAATTGCTGATAAAAGTGCTTTTGTATATGGATGTCTAGGATTTTTGAATAATATATTAGAAGGAGCTTTTTCTACTAATTGTCCTAAATACATTACTGCAATATCATCTGAAAAATGTTTTACAACTGATAGATCATGAGTTATAAACATAAATGTTAATCCTAATTTTGCTTGTAAATCTTGCATAAGATTTAAAACTTGTGCTTGTATAGAAACATCTAATGCTGATACAGGTTCATCACATACAATAAATTTTGGATTTAATGATAGTGCTCTTGCAATACCAATCCTTTGTCTTCTACCACCATCTAATTCATGTGGATAAGTGTTTAAAAGTCTTTGGCTCAATCCTACTAAATCCATTAATTCTTTAACTTTTATCCCTAATTCTTTTTTGTTCTTCACCATCTTATGTATAACTAATGGTTCACCTATTATTTCACTTACTGTCATCCTAGGGTTTAACGATGCAAATGGATCTTGAAATATTATTTGTATATCTTCTCTTAATTTTCTCATATCTTTCTTGTCTAAATTACCAATATTTTTTCCTTCAAAAATTACTTCCCCATCAGTTGCTTCTAAAAGTCTCAAAACAGCACGACCAGTTGTAGATTTTCCACACCCTGATTCTCCTACTATTCCTAAAGTTTTACCTCTTTCTATTGTAAAACTTACTCCATCTACAGCATGTAACATCCCTTTAGGAGTTTTAAAATGTTTTTTTAATCCTTTTACCTCTAATATAACTTCTGCCATCTCTAGCCCCCTATTTCCATTCTTTTTTAGTATCTTCTTCATACATAAGACACTTTACCTTATGTCCATCTATATTCACTAATTTAGGAGTTTTTGTAGAACATATTGCTATTGCTCTATCACACCTAGGATGAAATGTACACCCTGATGGTAGATTAGTTGGATCTGGCATACTACCTTTTATAGGACTTAACCTAGTTGCGTCACTATCTAAATTTGGTATTGATCCAAATAATCCTTTTGTATAAGGATGCTTAGTTGATTCAAAAATATCTTCTATTACACCATACTCTATTATATCTCCACCATACATAATAGCTACTTTATCACATACTTGAGCTACTACTCCTAAATCATGTGTAATCATTAACATTGCCGTTTTAAATTTTTCTTTCAAATTATTCATTAAATCTAAAACTTGAGCTTGTATAGTTACATCTAGTGCTGTTGTAGGTTCATCTGCAATCAATAATTTAGGATTACATGCTAAAGCTATGGCAATTACAACTCTTTGTTTCATTCCACCAGAAAATTGATGTGGATAATCATTATATCTAGCTCCAGGAATTCCAACTAATTCTAGCATTTCCTCAGCTTTTTCAACTGCACCATCAGAAGTAATGTCTTGATGTATTAATATCACTTCTGATATTTGCTCTCCTACACTTAGCACTGGATTTAATGAAGTCATTGGATCTTGAAATATCATTGATATTTTATTCCCTCTTATTCCTCTCATATCATCTTCTGATAGTGCTAATATATCTCTTCCTTCAAATTCTATTTGTCCACCAATAATTTTACCAGGAGGATTTGGTATTAACCTCATCATTCCTAGAGCTGTAGTTGTTTTTCCAGCTCCAGTTTCACCTACTAATCCTAAAGTTTCTCCCTCTTTTAAATCTAAATTTATTCCATTTACTGCTTTTACTACTCCATCTTCAGTCTCATAATGAATAGTAAGGTTTTTTATATCTAATAATTTTTCACTCATTAATATTCTCCTTTTTTATTTATTATGATTTAAGTCTTGGATCTAATGCATCTCTCAATCCATCTCCTACTAAGTTCAAGGCTAGAATTGTGATTACAATAGCTATACCTGGAATAGTAGTTACATGTGGTGAATATCTTAGGTATTGTCTACCTCCTGAAAGCATAGCACCCCATTCTGGTGCTGGTGGCTGGATACCCATTCCTATAAAACTAAGTCCTGCTGTTGATAAAATAGCTCCTGCTACACCTAGTGTTCCTTGTACTATTACTGGAGCTAACGCATTTGGAATAATATGTTTAAATATAATTCTAAAGTCATCTGCACCAATTGCTCTTGCAGCTTCTACAAACTCTTGATCTCTTATAGATATTACCGATGCTCTAACAATTCTAGCATATCCTGGTATTGAAGAGATACTTATAGCAAACATCAAGTTCATTAAGTTAGGACCAAGTGCTGATACGATAGCAATAGCAAGTAATATACTTGGAACTGCTAAAAAAACATCCATTATTCTCATAATAATATTATCTAATTTACCACCATAATAACCAGCTATTGCTCCCAAAGTTCCACCAATTACTATAGAAATTCCAACAGCTAGTATTCCTACCTTTAGAGAAACACGTGCTCCATGGATCAATCTTGCAAACATATCTCTACCATACTCATCTGTTCCAAAAATATGTTTCATACTTGGTTCTTGTAATCTTTCTCTTAAATTTTGTTTTATTGCTACTGTTTCATATGGAGCTATAACATCAGCAAAAATTGCTAATAAAATGATAACCCCTAATATTCCTAATCCTACCATTGCCATCTTATTTTTCTTTAACCTTCTCCATACTTCTGCAAATTGACTTCTCTTCTTATTTACATTTTCATTAGAAGAATTTATCTCTGTATTTTTTAAATTTGTTGCTTTATTTGACATATTTAAATCCCCCTTTTATTTGTATTGTGATTTTACTCTAGGGTCTACAAACCCATAAAGTATATCTACAAGTAAGTTTACTATTGAAAATGTTGTTGCTAAGAATAATACAGCAGCCAAAACTACTGGTGTATCCTTACTTCTAATAGCTTCTACCATCATTCTTCCGACTCCAGGCCAAGAATATACAGTTTCTGTAAGAACTGCTCCACCTAATAAATATCCAAATTGTAATCCTACAACTGTTATTACAGGAATTAATGCATTTTTAAGTGCATGCTTATTTATAACTTTTTTCTCTGTTACACCTTTTGCTCTTGCCGTTCTAATGTAGTCTTGTCTAATTACTTCTAACATCGATGATCTTGTCATCCTAGTAATTATAGCTGCTGCACCTGTTCCTAGAGTTATCGATGGTAAGATCAAACTTTTCCATCCACCAAATCCTCCAGAAGGTAACCAACCCAATCCAACTGAAAAGAATAAAATTAACATTAGACCTAACCAGAAATTTGGCATTGCAACTCCTAATAGAGCGCCTATCATACTTATACTATCCATTAGTGAGTATTGCTTTGTAGCCGAGATTATTCCAACTGGTATTCCTATTAATATGGCAATAATTACTCCTATAACTGCTAATATTAATGTGTTTGGAAACCTTTGAAATATCTCACCAAATACCTCTCTTCCACTTGTATAAGATCTTCCAAAGTCACCTTGAACTGCATTTATAACGAATCTTCCATATTGAATTAAAAATGGATCATCTAATCCCATCTCTTTTCTTAACATTTCAACTTGAATTTTAGGAGCACTCTCTCCTAAAATTAGCTGTGCTGGATCTCCAGGTGTAAATGACATTATTGAAAAAACTAAAAATGATACACCTAATAAAACTGGTATTAATAATAGTAATCTTTTTATTATATACTTATGCATACTTCCCCCTACTTTAAATTTTCTAAAAATCCCTCTAAAATATCTTTAGAGGGATTTTTAATTGTTTTAATTATTGAAAATATACTCCGTATATTTTATGATGTCCTGCTGGATTTAATTTAAATCCTTTTACACGTTTATTTATTCCTGCATTTTGAGTATTATAATATAAAGTATCTACAGGTAAATCTTCTTGAATTTGCTTTTGGATTTTTGCATATAACTCAATTCTTTCTTCTGGATTTGTAGAAGATTGAGCTAGATCTAGCCACTTATCTACATCTTTGTTTGAATAGAACGATCTGTTTCCTGCTCCACCAATAGTTGCTGTATTAAATAATGCATTTAAACCATAATCTGCATCTCCAGTAGTTGTAACCCATCCAAGGATAAACATATCATGCTCTCCTCTTGCAGTTCCATCTAAGTAAGCTCCCCATTCTACAGGAACTACAGCCATTTCAATTCCTATTTGCTTTAATTGATCTTGCATAATTGTAGCTATTTGCAATCTTACTGGATTATCATTTGTCCATATTGTTGTTTTGAACCCATTTGGATATCCTGCTTCAGTTAGCATTTTCTTTGCTAATTCAGGATTATAGTCGTAACCTTTTGCTTCTTTATCATATCCGAATACTTTTGGTCCAATAGGTGAATTTGCTTTTGTTCCAGCGCCATCTAATACAACATCTATAATTATATCAACATCAATAGCATGACCTATTGCTTGTCTCACTAATTTATTATCAAATGGTGCTTTTTGGAAGTTAAATCCAATATAAGCTATTCCTAATGAATCTTCTTCTATTAATTCTAAATCTTCGTTTCCTGAAACTTGTTTTTTATCAATAGGTTCAATGTCATATGCAATATCAACTTCACCAGTTTCTAAACCAATAGTTCTATTAGTTCCCTCAGTGATATTTCTAAATATTACATTTTTAACTTTTGGTGCTCCTAAGAAATACTCTTCATTTGCTTCTAATACAATTCTATCTCCAGAATTCCATTTAACAAATTTATAAGGACCTGTTCCAACTGGATTTTGACCATAGTCATCCCCTGCCGCTACTACAGCTTTTTCATTTAGCATAGATGATGCTGTATGAGCTAAATGGTGTAATAATGGACCAAAAGGCTTTTTAGTAGTAATTTTTACTGTATAATCGTCCATAACTTCTACGCTTTCAACAGCAGATATAATATGATGAACAGTTGCTGATGCAATCATTCCTTCAATTGTAAACTTAACGTCTGAAGCTTTAAATTCCTCACCGTTATGGAATTTAACACCTTTTCTTAAGTGAAATATTGTTGTTCTCGGATCTGGTTGATCCCATGATTCAGCCAATGCTGGCACAATGTTCATATCCATATCTGTTGCTACTAAACCGTTGTAGATTTGTGCTGATACTCTTGATGATGGTTGATCATTTGATGCATGTGGATCTAATGATTTAGCATCTGCTCCTTGAGCTATAATCAATGTATCTTTCACCGCTGCCTCTTTTTCTTCGCTGCCACCACATGCTGTAAATGTTAACATTACAATCAATGATGAAATTAATAATAAAACTTTTTTCATACTTTTCCTCCCCTTGTATTTTTTAACTATAGTTGTTACAGAATTAGAATACTCTATTCTCTATTAGTATGTCAATACTTTTAAGTTATAGTGTTTATCTTAAAGATTTTATGTTCTCTTATAAAACTATTTTATAATTAGTGATTCACTAAAATTTATTTAAAAATAGAATTTTAATGTTATTTATAGCAACTTTTCTTAATTGTATACATTTAATAGACTAAAAAAAAATTAAAAAAAGTGTAGAAATTCTACACTTTTTTTAATTGTATATCTATACTCAATATTAAGTATATAAAATTTATATAAGTAATGTTATCATCTAGAATACGATTACTGATACATTCTCCTCTGGTAGTTTCCACCAACTTTTCTTGTATTTGGGGTTATAGCCCACAAAATCATATAGAAAACTTTGATAATCTTCTGCATTTCTAACACATTTATGTGATGCACTCTTAGTTCCTAGTGTTAAAGCTGATAGACTCTTTCTATCTTTTACTGCTTCTTCATCTCCTAAAGCTTCTACTGTATCATCTTTTAATGGTATTCCATGGATGTAACCTCCCCCACTAAATCTAATTCCATAGTTTGCTCTCGAAAATTTTCTTACAACAACATACTCTACAGGTTCTTTCGGTACCTCTAAAACACTTATCTCTTCAATCACTTGGTCTTCTTGGTTTTTTTGAACTTCTTCTGTCACTAAACTTTCATCCATACCATCATCTATACTCGTTTCATTTTTAGCAATACCAACTTCTTCCTCTTCCAAAATTTGTATATTTTTCAGTTCTTCCTCGTATTTCTTCAATTCCTCTTCATATTTTTTACTTTTTTCAGCATATATTTCTGTTTCTAATTCTGTTTTTTCCTCATTTATTTTTTTCTCCAATTCAGGTGTTAAATCCTCCTTTTTCATTCTTTCATTATATGGAAAAATTACTTGTTTTACTGTATTTCCAACTATAAAGTATCCTTTTGGAGTATCATATGCATGTTTCTCATCGTTTTTACCACTAGTTATCATCATATAGGAAATCAATTCCCAAACATCATCTTTTTTTAAGAAAACACCTTGTGTTTGATTTTTTAAATCTATTACAATAACTTTTTTTATACCATTTTCTACATTTATTTTTCTTGTCTTGTTAGGTTCTACACTATAATTTCTCAAAGAATCAGGAATTTGAACAATAGTTTCTTTCTTTGTTTTTTCCTTTACAACTACTATCCTACCATCTTGCATATATCGCATAGTCTCTTTTTCTAATGGATTCATATGATAGCTTGATACACTTTGTTCACCACGACTTCCATATATATCCTTTGGGGCTTCTTCATCTTCTTTTGATCCTGGTTTATATGCTATTATTCTCTCTACACTTTCATTATTTCTCTTAGATTTTTCTATAAATCTTTCCAACTCTCGTACTCGTTCTGCCATTTTTTCGAACTCAAACTTTCGTTCTTCTGCAACAGAAGAGTGGATATATCCTATTTTATTATTTAATTTAATCTTATACCATATTTTATTATTTCTAATTGCACTTCCACTTACTTTTCCTATTAATTCTATCTTTTCATTAGGGATAGTTACTCCTAATTTTTTAGCATTTTTAAGTGGTTTACTTCTAAAATTTGAACTTTTCTTTGTATATATATAATTTTGAAAAGTTGAGTCACTTAAAAATACGATTTCTTTTTTAAATAGTGGAACTTTTTTTATATTTATTAATACATTTTTCTCATCTTCTTGCCTATCTATTATTTTAATCTTTATTGGAACTTGTTTTAGAGCTTCATTAGATCTACATCCATAAAGAAAACTCAATGAGAATATTAATATGTATAACTTTTTCATTTTTATTCAACTCCATCTTTTATTTTTATTGACATTAATTCAAATTTACGGTAAAATCTCTACATGGTCTGCATCTATAGCTCAATTGGATAGAGCATCTGACTTCGGATCAGAGGGTTATGGGTTCGATTCCTATTAGGTGCGCCATATAAATAGATATTTAAAAGTAACTTCTAGTTACTTTTTTTTATACTTAGAGTTTACTACAAGTTCCTCTCTTTTCCTATCCAAAATAATATTTCTTTAAAAAACATTATAATTCAACTTTATTTTCAGTAAAAATATATTTTAATTATGAAGAATATAGTATAATCTATGTATATTAATATATTTAGGAGGTAACTAGCATGAAAAAAATAATATTTTTATTTCTATTACTTAGCAGTTTAACGTTTTCATTAAAAATAACAAGTATTGATCCGATAAATTTTGGAGTAGTTGTAGAAGGTGACAAAGGAACTGCAGTAAAAGGAATCAACATAGCTATCCAAGGGAGTAAAGGAAAGGTTGTTGAAATTATTATTCCTGAAGAGTATGACTTAGATGGCAATACTATGGTTATTACTGTTGAAAAGAAAACTATAATTTTAGACGATAAAGGACTTGGTATTTTTAGCCTTGATATAGATTTAAAGCTTACAAATATCACTAGCTATCAAACATTAGTAGATAAATTAGATGTAAAGGTCAAATATTTAGACAAATAAAAAGCTTGTATCTGTAGCCCAGATACAAGCTTTTTTTAAAATACTATTACTGAAATATTATCTTTTGATAGCCTCCACCGTTCATCATCGTTTTTATATCCGATAAATTCATGATATAGAAAACTTTCAAATTCGTCTACATTTCTAACACATTTATGAGATGCTCTAAATGTTCCTAAATTTAATTCTGATATTTTTTTCCTCGCTATTACTTTTTCTTCACTACCTAACTTTTCTACAGACTCATCCTTTAAAGGAATACCATGTAAGTATCCTCCTCCACTAAACCTAATTCCGTAGTTTGCTCTAGAATACTTAGTTACTTCTTCGTAGTCTTCTACTGCATATTTAATAGTGTATTTTTGTGCCTCTACTATTTTTTTGGGCTGTACAATATTATTTTTAGTAGGAGTTTCCCCACCGATAGAAGATACCATCATACCGAAAAAGCCTAATTGTTCCTGTGGTTTATCCCTTTCTTTTTGTACTTTTAATTCCTCTTCTACACGATTCTTTTCTGATTTTTCATAGGCTTTCTTTGCTTTTTCTTCTCTCTCAATAGCATCTTCTTTTAATACTTTTTCTTTATATGAAAAAACAATGAATGTCAGTGTATTCTGAACTATAAAGTCACCCTTTGGTGTGTCATATGCGTGTTTATCATTATTTCTTCCACTTGTAATCAAATTATATCCAATCAATTCCCAAACTTCATTTGGTTTTAAAAAAACTGCTTCTACTTGATTTTTCAAGTCAATAATTATAATTTTTTTTATTCCTTCTTTAAAATTTAAGTACCTAACTGATTTTTTCTCAATTGTATATTCAATTTGTGACTCTGGTATTTTAACTATAAGCTTTTCTCCGTCTTCTTTTTCTATACTAACTATTCGTCCATCTTGTAAATATCTAAAGTTTATCTCACCGTTAGCACCTGGGAAGTTCCCTACAATACTCTGCTCTCCACGACTACCGTACTTATCTTTTTTTAATCCCTCTTTCTCTTTTGATCCTGGCTCATAAGCTATTATCCTAGCTAACTTTTTATTTTGATCCATAGCATTTTTTATAAAAACATCCAAATTTCTAGCTCTTACTGCCATTTTTTTGAAATTAAACTCTCTTTTCACAGCCACTGATGAATGAATATATCCTATCCTTCCGTTAGCTTTAACTTTGTACCATACTCTACTTTTTTGTATGAGTCCACCATTTTTAACAACTTCTAAGATTTCCATCTTTTCATGTCGGACTGTCACAGCTATCCGTGGACTTCCTTTTTTAGGAGATTTCCTTATATTAGATGATTGATTTGTAAATGCATAGATAGTAGGTGGTAGCTCTCCTTTATATGTTATATTCCTTACGTATAATGGGACTACTTTAAAAGTTACTGGAATAGTTGATATGTATTCTTTATTTTCTATAATTGTCATTGTAATAGGGATTGGTGCCATAACTTCTCTAACACCACAACTATATAAAAATATAGTTGATATCACTAGAAGTATTATTTTCTTCATATTTCCTCCATTTTTTTCTTTCTAAAATGAGGTGAATCTCCCCAATCATCATAAATAATTTGATCTCCTACAGCTTTTACACTTCGATCTAGATATTCCTTACTCTCCCTCGCATTATCTGATATTCCTGGTTTATCATTATACAACTGATATTTTGCTTTATGCTCCTCTATCGTTGCTGTTGGCATCAAGATATTAGCCCCTGCCTTTAGTCCTTTTTCACGACCCATAGGGTCTAGTCCTTGTAGGGCAGTTGTAGCCGCTATATTTACATCTTTCAGATAGATGCGAGTTAGTGCTATCATCTTTAATCCTAGCTCAACACGTTTTTCTACACTAATAACTTCATTTTTATATTTTATCCCCATAGGTGTGTCATCATGTAGAATATATGGACCCATTCCTATCATATCAATATCCATTTTTTCATAAAATAAGATGTCATCTACTAGATCATTTGTTGTTTGACCTGGTAATCCAATCATGACTCCTGTACCTACTTGATACCCTATTTTTCGTAAATCCATTAAGCACTCTATACGTGTATCATGATTATGCAATGGATCACTAGGATGAAGTGTATTATAAATATCTTTATTTGAACTTTCTATCCTCAATAGGTATCTGTGAGCTCCTACATCATACCATCGTTTATATGTTTCGTAAGTCTGTTCTCCTAATGAAAGTGTTACACCTAACTTATTATTCGAAATTTTCTTTATATCGATAAGCAACTCCTCTATAAAGTTTACAAAGTCCTCGTCTTTTCTTTCACCTGCTTGGAGAGCGATAGAGGCAAATCCATTTTCATATATCCATTTTGCACTTTCAAGTATTTCTTCCCTAGTCATCTCAAAAAATTCTATTTTTTTATTTTCTCGACGAATCCCACAGTAAAGGCAATTTTTAATACATTTATTTCCAATCTCAATAAGACCTCTATAATATACTTTATTTCCTATATTTTCTAACTTCACTTCGTATGCCTTTCTATATATTCTATCTATATCTTCAGCTTTTTCTGTATTTATCAATATTAATAGATCTTCTTTTGTTAATTTTTTCTTCTTTAATATTTCCTCTATATTATTCATAAATCCTCCTGTAATACTTCATATTTACATAGTCATTATATCATTTATTTATACTTTAACCTATATTTCTTTCGACTTTTTAAAGTTATATAGAATTTTATGCTATAATAAATAGAAATAATAATAGGGGGGATTAATATGAAATATAAAGCAATTATTTCAGACTTAGATGGGACACTATTAGGAAGGGATCATAAGGTTTCTGAATATACAAAGTCTGTTATCAAAAAAATTACAGATCAAGGGATTAAATTTTTTATTGCCACTGGACGACATCATTCTGATGTTATGGGAATTAAAAAATCATTTAATTTAAAAAGTACTATGATAACTAATAATGGTGCGAGAGTTCATGATGAAAACGATAACTTAATCATCTCTCATGATTTACCTATCGAAGTATCAAATGAAATACTAGAAGCAAAAATTAATCCTGAAATTCATGTTAACATATATAGTGAGGACAGTTGGTTTTTAGAAGAAGAGCTTGAGTGGACAAAAGAATTTCAAAAGGATTCAGAATTTTTATATACTGTTAAACCACTAATTGAATTAAAAGACACCAAGATAACAAAATTTTTCTATGTTCATGAGGATCCAGAGGTTATTCATAATTTAGAGTTAGAATTTATAAAAAAGTTTGGCGATAAAGCCACTATTATTCAATCACTTCCTATATGCTTAGAAGTCTTAGCTAAGGATGTTTCAAAAGCAACTGCATTGGTAGAGCTTCTAAAAAAAGAGGGCCTTAAATTAGAAGAAACTATTGCTTTTGGTGATGGATTAAATGATTTTGAGATGTTAAGTGTTGTTGACAAAGGATTTATCATGGGAAATGGAAGCCCACGATTGATAAAATCTCTTCCCAACCTTGAAATTATAGAAACAAATATTGAGAATGGTGTAGCTAAAAAATTAGAAGAAATATTTGAAATATAAGTTTATTTGTAAATAAGGAGGAGTATATTGAGAGTTGTTTTGCAAAGAGTTACTAGAGCAAGTGTAGAAGTAAATGAAAAAGTCATTGGGAAAATTAAAAATGGGTTAGTTGTTCTACTAGGAATTCACGATGAAGATAATATGAAAGAATTAGACTGGATGGTAAACAAAATTATAGGGCTACGTATTTTTGAAGATGAAAACGGAAAGATGAATCATTCTCTTATTGATATAGAAGGTGATCTTTTAATAATCTCACAATTTACTCTATATGGTAATTGTGAAAAGGGTAGAAGACCTGGATTTACAGATGCTGCTAGACCAGAAAAAGCAATCCCTATGTATGAAGAATTTATCAATAAGTGTAGAGGCTTAGGAGTTCATGTTGAGACTGGTGAGTTTGGTGCTGATATGAAAGTTGATTTGCTTAATGATGGCCCAGTAACGTTGATTATAGACTCTCCTACTAGACTTAGAAGTTAGTTGATAATTGTGAATAAACAACTAAGAAACTTTATACTTATTTTAGCTAGTATTTTTATCTTTACATCTTGTTTTACTTTTACTCCTAGAAAGCCTAATATAATTTCTAAAAATGACAAAGTTTTAGAAATTACAAATATTAGTTACGGATTAACCGAAGATAAGGTCTTAGTAACTCTTAAAAATCACAGTTCTGATACTATTACCTTAGATGATAAGTTTTCTAAAATAATTTATAATGGAATAGCTTTTAATATTGATATAATCTCAAGTTATGGTAGTTTTTTAACTATCCCACCGAACGAACACGTTGAATTCCAATTTAAATCGAAATCTATTAACGATATCACTAAAAAATTTCATTTGTTTTTAGTTTATAAACAAATGAATTCTACTAAAACTTCTAATTATAGTATCTATTTAAATTAAATATTATCACAAATAAAAATACAACCCTCTAATAATTAGAAGGTTGTATTTTTATTAAACTTCTATATCCCAAATTTCTTTAGCATATTTTCTAACAGTATTATCTCCAGAAAAGATACCTGATTTAGCTATATTTTTTGCTGCCATAGAGTTCCATTTCACACGATTTGTATATAACGCCTCTACCTTCATTTGTGCTTCTAAATAAGCTTCAAAATCCTTTAGTACATAAAAACGATCTCCATCTACTAAGTAGCTATAAAGACTAGTAAAATCCCTTCCTAGCGTTCCATCTCTTAATTTTTCAACTACATTCATTAATTTCTTATTTTCTTTTAAAATTTTCATAGGGTTATATAAATCTTTAGCCTCTAGAGCTTCTTTTTCAACTCTTCTCATTCCAAATATAAATATATTTTCCTCTCCTAAATACTTACTCATCTCAACATTTGATCCTTCATAAGTCCCTAGTGTTAGTGCTCCATTCATCATAAATTTCATATTAGAAGTTCCACTAGCCTCTGTTCCTATTGCAGATATTTGTTCATTAATATCACTTCCAGGAATTATTATTTCAGCTTTTGAAACACCATAGTTAGGTATAAATACTATTTTCATAAATTTATTGACTCTCACATCATTATTTATCATTTCTGCAATATGGTTAATAAGCCTAATTGTTCTTTTAGCTAGATAATTACCTGCTGCTGTTTTAGAAGAAAATATAAAAGTTTTGGGATACATATTAAATTCTGAGTTAGCAATAATTTCATTATAAAGATATATAATATACAATACAGTTAAAAGTTGTCTTTTAGAACTATCAAACCTCTTTATATGAGTGTCAAAAATAGAATTTATATCAACTTCTATTTTTGTTTCTTCAAAAATAAATTTAGCTAAGCTTTCTTTATTCCTAAATTTTACATCTTGAAGTTTATTCAAAAAATCTGTATTTTCTGAATATTCTCCTATTTCTTCTAATAGTAAAGTGTCTTTCTTCCACCCATCACCTATTGTATGATCCAATAGATTAGTTAAATTTTTATTTGATTTCAAAAGCCATCTTCTATGAGTTATCCCATTAGTTTTATTATTAAATTTTTCTGGTTCTAATTCATATAAAGTTTTAAAAAAACTCTTCTTTAAAATTTCTGAATGAGGTTCTGAAACACCATTTATTGAATGACATCCAACAACAGTAAGATTTAGCATATTTACATGCTTATTTTCAATAATTGCTACCTTCTCTACAAGAGCCCAATCCTTTGTTTTTTTATAAATTTTAGCACAAAATCTTCTGTTAATCTCTTCTATAATCATATAGACACGCGGAATTACTTTCCTAATCTTATCTATTTCCCATCTACCAGTAGATTTCGTAGCTATAGTGTGACTAGTAAATGACATAACTTTTTGAGTTATCTCCCACGCTTCATTCCACTCTAGCCTTTTTTCATCTACTAATATCCTCATAAATTCTGCAATGCAAAGAGCAGAACTTGTTCCATTTATTTGGATACTGATTAAATCAGGGTAACTTTCAGGACGCTTTCTCTCACGGTCGTAATAAGATACTATATTTTGAAGTCCTGCACTAACTAAGAAGTACTCTTGTTTTAACCTTAGTATCTTCCCACTCTCTGTAGAATCATCAGGATATAATAATTTTGAGATTGCTTCTGCATTTCTTCTCTTTTCATCTATTTCAGAAAAAATACCGTAACTAAATGAATTAAAATCAAAATCATTACCTTTAATTTTTGCTTGCCACAATCTTAGGGTATTTACTACTTCATTTTGATATCCCACGATAGGTATATCATATGGGATAGCAAGGACAGAGTTATAACCAACATGGACAGGTAACAACTTCCCATCAACCTCTTTCAAAGATACTTCACCATAAAATTTTACAGTTTGTGATTGATGATTTTTTTTAGTTTCCCATACAAATCCATTTTTTAACCAATTATCAGGTCCTTCTATTTGCTCACCGTTAACTATTTTTTGTTCAAATAATCCGTAATCATAACGGATTCCATTTCCATGACCAAAAACACCTACAGATGCCATAGAATCTAAAAAACATGCTGAAAATCTTCCTAATCCAGCATTTCCTAGTCCAGGTTCAGCATCGTATTTTTCAAGATCCTTTAGAGTAATTCCAAATTCTTCTAATGCTTCCTTACAAGGTTCTTCTAATCCTAAATTTAGAATATTTGACTCTAACATCTTGCCAAGTAGGAACTCTAACGAGAAATAATATACTTGTTTTTTATCACTATTTTTCACTTCTTTATTCTTTTTTAACCAGTATTCTGAAATATAATTTTTGATTACAGTAGCAAATACCTTATACTGTTCGTCTCTTTCAAGATCTATAAAATCTTTTGTAAACATTGTTAAAGCTATACTTTTCATATCTAAAAGAATTTTATCCTTTGTAGTTTTCATTATTACCCCTTCCTAACCTCTTTTTAATAATCGTGTATATATTTTTTTATATTCTTTAGCTGCGTTAGCCCAACTACTTTTCCTCTCCATAGCATTTTTTACCAAGTTATTCCAGCTATCTGGCTTTCTATATATTTCTAAAGAATATTTTATAGATTCTAGCATTTCATGAGCATTATAATTTTCAAAACCAAACCCAGTTCCTACATTACTAAATTCATTATAAGGAATTACAGTATCTTTTAATCCACCTGTTTCTCTAACAATAGGTAGAGTTCCGTATCTCATTGAGATTAGTTGTGATAATCCACATGGCTCAAATAACGACGGCATTAAGAACATGTCAGATCCTGCATATATTCTTTTTGCTAAATCAGGATCAAACATTATTTTCGCAGATAATTTTGACGGATATAAGTGAGCATAGTACTTAAATAAATCTTCATAGTTTTGATCACCAGTTCCCAATATTACTAACTGAACATCTAGTAATAAAATTTCTTCTAAAACATGTGCAATTAGATCTAAACCTTTTTGAGGAGTAAATCTTGTAATAATCCCAATTATAGGGATATCTTTATCTTCAACTAAATTCAATTCTCTCTGTAGGGCAAGTTTGTTTTCAACTTTCTTCTCTCTATTTTTTACTCCATATTTTGTATGAATTTCCTTATCTCTTCTAGGATTAAACATATCGTAATCAATTCCATTTACTATACCTTGAACTTTGTAATCATACTTTTGAAATAATCCTTCTAATCCTTCACCGAAAAATGGACTTTTGATCTCTTCTGCATATGTTTCGCTTACTGTAGTCACAAAGTCAGAATAGATAATTCCTGCTTTCATATAAGATACAGCATCTTTATACTTTAATCTTTCGTCAGTATAGTAATACTCATTTAATCCTAGTATGTCAAATAGAACTTCTTTACCATATAATCCTTGGAATTTTAAATTATGGATTGTAAATATAACCTTCGTATCTTTATACTTCTCTCCGTAAAACACTTTTAAAAATAAAGGAACTAAGGCACTTTGCCAATCATTACAATGAATTACATCAGGTATAAAATCTTCCATATGCTCTATCGCATCAATTACTGCTCTAGAAAAATATGCAAACCTTTCACCATCATCAAAGTAACCATAAGTATTTTCTCTACCAAAATAGTCTTGGTTATCTATAAAATAAAATGGAACTTTATCAAGAGTAGTTTTAAATAAGCCAACATATTTTTCTCTCCAAGCTACATTTGTTGAAAACTTTTCTATAAACTCCATATCAATAGAATACTTGTCATGAATACTACTGTACTTAGGCATAATAACTCTAACATCTGTATTTTTTACAAGAGCTTTAGGTAAAGAATAAGCTACGTCTCCTAATCCACCACTTTTTGCAAACGGATGTGCTTCACTAGTTACAAACAATACTTTTGTTTTCATAATTTATCTCCTTTTTTAAAGAGTGCTGACTCTTATAATTAAGAATCAGCACTCTTTCTCTTCTAGTTATAACTAATATTAATCTTCGTATACTGATTTTTTTTCTATTACTATTGGAAGATCTTTTGGCCCTATTATTTGTTCATATTTTCCTACAGTAACATTTTTATCCATGATTACATTCTTTATCTCTACACCTTTTCCAATAGTACACGATTGTAAAATTACACTATTTTCAATTGATGCTCCCTCTTCTATAATTACTCTTCTAGATATTATACTATTTTTTATACTTCCTTTTATCTTACATCCATTTGCCACTAAAGAGTTACTTACTTTTGAACCCTTTCTAAATAAAGCTGGTGGTGTATCTTGAATTTTTGTAGAAATTCCACCATTTGATAATAATAACTCTAATCTCGTATCTCTATCTAATAAATTCATTGATAATTCATAAAAACTTTCTGTAGAAGTTACAAATCCAGTATATCCAGTATGTTCGTAGAAGTTTGATGTTAATTTACCAAGATTTAACTCTATAAATTTATTTACATCTCCTTTATATCCATTTTGTACTCCACCACTCAATATATCCATTAATAAAGATTTTTCTATAATAGTAATCTCTAAGAAAGATTTAGCATTTTCTTCAGAATTTACCAAAACACCACTACTTTGATATTCATTCTCTGAATTAAGAGTGAAAGTTTTCGTTCCTAGATGAAGCCTGTCATTGCTATCTAATTTTTTATATACAAATGTTACATCTTTTCCTGATTCTTCATGTGATTCAATTATTGGATTTAAGTCAATATTTCCTACTAAGTTTGATGAATAGATTATAACATTCTTTTCCTTACTTTTATGTAAGTACTCTAGGTTTGATTTTAAATTTTCAACATTGTATTTAGTAACTGCATTATCAATAGTTGGTTGAAGTAAAAATATTCCACCATCTTTTCTATTTAAATCCCAAAACTGTCCACTTCTAATATGATCTCTTAGTGATCTGATGTTTTTATGTGGTATAACTATCCCTACATTTTTAACTCCAACTTTTGTTAAGTTAGTCAATGGAAAATCAATTATTCTATATCTTCCTCCAAATGGAATAGACGCAATAGGTCTATTTTTTGTTAGTGCTCTTATATTTTTATTGGGTTGAGTCGCTAAAATCAATCCCATATATGAATTTTTCATCCTGACCTCCGATTATTATTTAATTATTGAATTTTGAGCAATTACTTTTATTGTTTCGTTTCCAGCATGAGTTCCAGATTGAACTTCTGTATTTTGTCCAACTATTGTTCTCTCTATTTTAACACCTTTTTTTATTTTAACACCTGGGAATAATACTGAATCAACTATCTCTGCTCCCTCTTCTACTACAACACCTGGGAAAATTACAGAATTAGTTACCGTTCCATAAACACAAGCTCCATCTACAACCATAGAGTTACTTACTTCTGCATTTTCACCAAAATATGCAGCTGCTTTAGGCTCTCCAGAAGTATATATTTTCCATCCTGGTGTGAATATATCTAATTCACTCTCATCACTTAAAAGGTCCATATGGGCTTCCCATAAGCTATTAATTGTTCCAACATCTTTCCAGTAACCATTAAATGAATGAGTAACCATCTTTAACCCATCGTTTAACATATTAGGTAGAATATTCATTCCAAAATCTTTTTCTGATTTAGGATCTTCTTCATCTAAAATTAGGTATTTTCTTAACTCTGACCACTTAAATATATAGATTCCCATAGAAGCTAATGTACTTTTTGGATGTTCTGGTTTTTCTTCAAATTCATAAATTGTATTATCATCATTAACGTTCATAATACCAAATCTTTTTGCTTCCTCTAAAGTAACTGTAAGAGCCGCAATCGTTACATCAGCATTTGATTTTTTATGTGCTTCTAGCATCTCATTATAATCCATATTATAAATATGATCTCCTGATAAAATTAATACATGATCAGGTGTATACATATCAATATATTGGATGTTTTGATAGATTGCATTAGCTGTTCCTTTATACCATGATCCACCATCTTGAGTTGTATATGGAGGTAAAACTGCTGCTCCACCATGGGCATTGTTCATATTCCACGCTGCTCCAGTTCCAATATGATTATTCAAAAGGAATGGTCTATATTGTGTCAAAATCCCCACCGTATCTATACCTGAATTTGTACAATTACTTAATGGAAAGTCTATTATCTTATATTTTCCACCAAAATCTATTGCTGGTTTTGCTACATCAGCTGTCAAAGGAACTAATCTACTTCCTTGTCCTCCTGCTAATAGCATGGCTATCATCTCTTTTTTTCTCATCTCTACCTCCTAATTTATATTGTTTTTATTTATTAAACTTTGGTTTTAGATATGTCATTGATAGTGGTGCTACCTTCATCTCAACATACCCTGGTAATCCATCTGCACCGATCCAATTTGGTTTTAAAATTTCACTATTTGTTCTTCCTTCTCCACCAAATCTATATTCATCACTATTTAAAACTTCTACATAATCAGTGAATCTTGGAACTTCTAATCTGTGCTTTTCATAATATACGGGAGTAAAGTTAAAAACTCCTACAAGAAATTCATTTTTATTTTTTGATTTCCTCACAAAACTAAGTATTCCTTCAGAATTATTGTCAGCATCTATCCACTCAAAACCTTCATATCCATGATCTTGCTCCCATAGAGAGTTTTCTTCTTTGTAGAAAAAATTTAGGAATTTTACAAATCTCTGTAATTCTTCATTTTTTTGTAATTTTAACAATTCCCATTCTAGAGATTCATAGAATCTCCACTCTAACTCTTGACCAATTTCACTACCCATGAATAATAATTTTTTCCCTGGATGTGCCATCTGATATCCAAGTAGTAATTTTAAACTAGCAAATTTATCATTTAAATATCCTGGAAATTTACCTAGCATGGATTTTTTACCATGGACAACTTCATCATGAGAAAAAGGTAATATGTAGTTTTCTGAAAAAGCATACATTAAAGAAAATGTTAGAAGATTATGGTGATCTTTCCTGTATATAGGATCCATCTCCATATATTTTAGCATGTCATTCATCCAACCCATATTCCATTTATAATTATAACCCAATCCGTCAACATCCTTTCCCTTGGTAATGTTCGGCCATGATGTAGATTCTTCTGCAGCCATTATAGTATTAGGAAATTCAGAAAAAATTACATCATTCATTTTTTGCATAAAATCAATAGCCCATAAATTTTCATTTCTACCGTATTTATTTTTTCTATCTGGTGTAGCTTCTTTTGCAAAATCTAGGTACAACATGTTAGATACTGCATCTACACGAAGACCATCTATATGGTATTCTCTTAACCAAAATAAAGCATTTGAAATCAAAAATTCTTGAACTTCCAAGCTCGAAAGGTTAAAATTACATGTTCCCCATTGTTCATTTTCACCTAATGATGGATTTTGATACTCATAAGTTGCTCCACCATCAAACCTATATAATCCATGGCTATCCTTACAAAAGTGCCCTGGAACCCAGTCTAAAAGTACTCCAATGCCATATTCATGAAATTTATCCACAAGGTATTTAAACTCTTCTGGTGTACCATGTCTACTCGTAACTGAAAAGTATCCAGTTGCTTGATAACCCCAAGAATCATCCAAAGGATGCTCAGATACTGGCATCAATTCTATGTGAGTGTAACCCATTTCAGATACATATTTTGGTAGTTCATTAGCTAGTTCTAAATATGTTTGAAACCCTTCTGCACTAGGCTTATTCCACGAAGCTAAGTGTACCTCATATATATTCATCGGACTGTCATAAGGTTTATATTTTTTTCTATTCTCTAACCATTTTTCATCTTGCCAACTATAGTTATCGAGATCCCAAACAATCGAAGCAGTATTTGGTCTTAGCTCTGAATAGAGTGCATACGGATCAGATTTTTCTATTCTATTCCCATTTACATCTTCTACTAGGTATTTATACTTATCACCTTTGCCTATTCCCTCTACATAGAGGTTCCAATATTCTCCATCTTTTTTTAGTTCATTTTTGTTAGAGCTCCATTCATTAAAATCACCAATCAAAAATATTGATTTTGCATTTGGTGCCCAAACTCTAAACGTTACTCCATTTTTTTCTAAACATGCTCCTAAAGAAGAATAATTATAGTACGCTTTTTTCGTTTTTAAAACAGAAAGTTTATTTCCCAAACCGTTACCACCTTTATTAATTATTAGTTTTTATTTAATTATATTATACCTTATTTTATTTGTTTTTTAAACTTTTTTATAAAAAAATCAGACTTTTGTATCTCATTTTATTTGAAAAATAATTCTACTTCTACTTTCTTTATGGTACAATTATAAAAATAAATTTATAATTGGAGGTTTCAAATGAGTACTATACAAGATAATTTTATTCCCAATTTTTATGGTGATTACTGTTTTGACAAATTAACTCTCCGTCAAAGAGTTCCGAAAAGTATTTATAAAGAATTTTTAGAAGTTCAAAATGGTAATAAAAAGCTAACATCTTCTGTTGCAGAAGTAATTGCTAGTGCAATGAAAGATTGGGCTATTGAAAAAGGTGCTACTCATTTCACCCATTGGTTTCATCCACTAAATGGATTAACTGCTGAAAAACACGACTCTTTCATATCACCACTAAATGACGGTGAAGTAATTATGGAGTTTTCAGGAAAGGAACTAATAAAAGGTGAACCTGATGCCTCGTCGTTTCCTAATGGTGGATTACGATCTACTTTTGAAGCTCGTGGCTACACAGCTTGGGATACTACATCACCTGCATTTTTAAAAGATGATAGAACAGGTATTACTCTATATATCCCTACTGCATTCGTATCTTATACAGGAGAGGCATTAGATAAAAAAGTTCCACTTCTACGATCTATGAATGCAGTTGAGAAGCAGGCTCTTAGGGTTTTAAAAGTATTAGGTAATGAAACTTCTACAAAAGTTAGTTCATCACTAGGTGCTGAACAAGAATACTTTTTAATTGAAAAAAAACACTTTAACAAAAGGCTAGATCTCATTCATACAGGTAGAACTTTATTTGGAGCCGAGTCTAGTAAAAATCAAGAATTGAGAAACCATTATTTCGGAACTATAGAAGAGAGAGTAGCTGCATTTATGAGGGAACTTGATTTCGAACTCTGGAGGTTAGGTATTCCTTCTAAGACTAAACATAACGAAGTAGGTCCTAATCAGTTTGAATTAGCACCAGTGTATAGCACTACAAATGTGGCTACAGATCAAAATCAACTTGTAATGGATTATATACAGAAGATTGCTAGTAGACACGACCTTGTTGCTCTCCTACACGAAAAACCTTTTGCTAGTGTTAATGGTTCTGGAAAACACAATAATTGGTCACTAACTACAAATGATGGTATAAACTTATTTGAACCAGGTAAAAACCCAAAGGATAATGCACAATTTTTAATATTCGTAGTGGCAGTTATCAAAGCTGTAGATAAATATGCACCACTACTGCGGCTCTCTACTGCTAGTGCATCTAATGATCAACGATTAGGTGGCCATGAAGCTCCACCAGCCATCATCTCTATATTTTTAGGAGATGAACTAGAGAGTATCTTTAAAAGGACCTCTGAAGACCTTACTAGAAAAAAATTAGAAATAGGTGTAGATGCACTTCCTAAATTACCATTGGACATTACAGACAGAAATAGAACTTCTCCCTTTGCCTTTACTGGTAATAAATTTGAATTCAGAATGCCTGGATCTAGCCAAACAACTTCTACACCAAATATCATGCTAAATACTATTATGGCAGATGTTTTAAAAGAATTTGCTGATGAACTCGAAACAATCGAGGACAAAACCAAGGGAATGCAAGATCTTGTTTCTAGAGTTTATAAGGAGCATAGAAAAGTTATTTTTTCTGGAGATGGATATGGAGAAGATTGGGTAAAATTAGCCAATGAAAGAGGATTACTAAATCTTACTTCAACGGCAGATGTTTTAAAGGAATATATCACTCCTAAAACTATCGAACTTTTCAAAACTCATAATGTTTTATCTAATACAGAATTAGAATCTAGATACAATGTTTACGCTGAAGATTACTATGCCCAAACAACTTCTGAAGCTAATGTTATGGTAAAAATGGCTATGAAAGAGATCTATCCTGCTGCTAATAAATATGCTCTTGAATTAGGAGAGATCATCGCTATAACACTACCTATTCTCGGAGAAGGTGGAATTGGTACACAAACTGATCTACTCACTAATATCATGGAAGATAACTCTAATTTATACAGAACTTCTAAGATCTTAGAAGAAAAATTAGAAGATCTTAATGAATTAGAAGATCTTGAAACTAAAGTGCAATTTAGCAGAAACGAACTTTTACCTATTATGAAAGAGCTAAGAATCTATGGTGATAATCTAGAAAATTTAGTTTCTAAAGAATTGTGGCCATTCCCAACTTATGAAGAAATTTTATTAAAGCTATAAAAAAAAGACGAGATTTCTCGTCTTTTTTTACAGCAATCCATTTACTACGTTATAAACATTTAGAATCACTAATAAAACCATAGAAATATTAAATATTTTTTGAATAGTCTCACTTTTCATTTTATGATTGAAATGAGCTCCTATCAAACCTCCTAATATTCCACCAGGAACCATAACATATAGCATAGATAGATCATATTTTCCAAAACCTGCCCCTAACCCCGTTATCGCTATTTTTGTAAATTGAGATAGTAATATAATCAAAACAGAAGTTACAGCAGCTTTTTTTATATCCATATTCATGAGCATCACTAAGATCATTACATTTATAGGCCCACCTCCTATCCCTAAAAAAGAAGCTATAGTACCTAATATAAGCCCAACAATTAGGAGAGCTCCTACATTTTTTACGTGGTATTTGGGGAATTTTTCTTTGAATAACACAAGTATTAATAATATCGCTAATATTGTACCTTGAATAGCTTTTGCTAACCCTTCGTTATTTAAAGCTTCTAAAAAAGAAGTAAATAAATGATTTCCCATAGCTCCACCTAATATAGCTCCTAAAGTTATTACTAACATATTTTTTTCTATTTTAAATCCTTTTTTTATTTGTTTTAATATAGATACCACTGCCATGGAAAATACGGTGAAAGAAGATAGCATGCCTACTGTGGAAATATCATAACTTCCTAAGGCATCTAATACTGGCTTTATCACTACACCTCCACCTAGTCCAACTAATGAACCAAATATTGTTGCAATTATTGCGATTAAAAAATATAGCACTAACATTTTTCACATCCCATTTTATTTATTTAAAAAAAGAGGTAACCAAGTGGTTACCTCTAAAATTCTTAGTTAGTTCCTTTCTTATAAGCACCTTCAGATCCGAATACATTAGTGATTTTCACCATGTAGAAGTCTCTCATGTAGTTCTTTGCAGGTGTTAAATATTTTCTAGGATCAAATTCTCCTGGCTTTTGAGTAAATACTTCTCTAATTCCAGCAGTAAATGCTAATCTACCATCTGTATCAACATTGATTTTCGCAACTGCTGATTTAGTAGCTCCTCTTAATTGATCATCAGGGATACCAATTGCATCATTGATTTCTCCACCATTTTCTTGGATCATCTTGATGAATTTAGCAGGTACTGATGAAGAACCGTGTAATACGATTGGGAATCCTGGAATTCTTGTTTCGATTTCAGCTAATATATCTAATCTTAACTTAGGATCGTCACCTGGTTTGAATTTATGTGCACCATGTGAAGTTCCAATAGAGATTGCTAATGAATCTACACCAGAAGCTTTAACGAACTCTTCTACTTCATGTGGTTGTGTGAATATATGCTCTTCAGCTGATATTTCATCTTCAATTCCAGCTAAAACACCTAATTCAGCCTCAACTGTTATATCTAAACCATGTGCATAGTCTGCAACTTTCTTTGATTCTGCAATATTTTCTTCAAATGAATGATGAGATGCATCTATCATTACTGATGAGAATCCCCATTCGATACAATCTTTTGCTTGCTCAAAAGATGAACCGTGATCTAAATGTAAAGCGATAGGTATGTCTGATCCCATCTCTCTAGCAACGTCAACTGCAGCTTTTGCTAACATAGGAACTACTGGTTTCCCCATATAATTTCTTGCTCCACCTGAACATTGTAATATAACTGGAGAACCTTTTAATGCAGCAGCTTCAACGATTGCTAACATTTGCTCCATGTTGTTAAAGTTAAATGCAGGTACTGCATATCCCTCTTTATTTGCTTTTTCAAACATTTCTCTCGTGTTTACTAATCCTAAATCTTTGTAATTATATCTCATAATTACCTCCTAGTTTATTATTTAGTTTCTTAACTTCTTAAGTTTACCAAATTTTTATGTCAAAATCAACTTTATTTAACGGTTATATTTTGCCCTCTATCTGCTTTATTATATGTCTAAAAAACAACTTAAATCTCAGTCTTTTTTTAAAAAGGATAAAGACTTCTGGGACTAATTCTATAATTATATCGATTAATTCATTATATCTTCTCAATCTTCCTGTAAAAATATTTTGTGCATTTATTAACCACGAAATTAATAATATATCAAATATTCTTAAAAAATTTACCCCTACAAGTGTTACTCCCCTCCAAGTTATATAAAAGTTATATATTTTAAAAATTACTTCCCCATCTTGTATCATAAATAGTTGAAATAACACCGTTGTGAAGTAGAGTAAAAATACATATTTCATCTTCTTTATAGAGCTTTTTATTTTTTTGTTAAATAGCAGGTTCGATGCGATCATCAAACCTGCTATTATAATTAATATATATGTATTCGTTGTAAGTATAGTAAGTAGAAGTATTAAAACAATACTACTTTTTAACAACATCTTTTCCACCCATATATGGTCTAAGGGCCTCTGGTATTAAGAAACTTCCATCAACTTGTTGATAGTTTTCCATAATTGAAAGTAAAGTTCTTCCTACTGCTAATCCTGATCCATTTAGCGTATGAACAAATTCACTCTTTCCACCTTGATTAGGTTTAAATCTAAGTCCCATTCTTCTAGCTTGGAAATTTCCACAGTTTGAACAAGAAGAAATCTCTCTATATGTATTTTCTGATGGTAACCACACTTCTAAATCATATGTTTTTATTGCAGAAAAACCAATATCACCTGTACAAAGTTGAACTACTCTATATGGTAATCCTAATTTTTGTAGTACAGTTTCAGCGTTTACTACCATTTTTTCTAATTCTTCATTTGAGTCATTAGGATGTGATAATTTTACCATCTCAACTTTATTAAATTGATGTTGTCTAATTAACCCTCTAATATCTCTCCCATATGATCCAGCTTCCCTTCTAAAACAAGGTGAAAAAGCAGTATAATATTTAGGCAACTCTTCTTCTTTCAAAGTTTCTCCTCTATGGATATTTGTCAATGTAATCTCTGATGTTGATATTAGATACATATCATCTATTGTTTTATACATATCATCACCAAATTTTGGTAGTTGTCCTGTTCCTTCGCAAATCTCTGGTTTTACTAATATAGGAGTTAAGTGTTCTGTATACCCATGTTCTGTAGTATGCAGGTCTAGCATAAAGTTGATTAGAGCTCTTTCTAGTCTTGCTCCAGCTCCCTTATATAGAGTAAATCTAGATCCACCTAGCTTAACACCTCTCTCAAAATCAAGAATATCTAAATCTTCTCCTAATTCCCAATGTGGTTTTACTTCAAAATCAAATTTTGTTGGTTCTCCCCAAGTTCTAACTAAAACATTCTCATCTTCACTATTTCCAATAGGTGTTGTTTCATGGTATACATTTGGTATAGTCATTTGAAAATATTTAATCTCACTTTCAATTACTGATAATTTTTTATCAATCTCTTTTATGCTTGAGCTAACAGTTCCCATTTTTTCTATTATATCAGATGCGTCTTCACCGGCTCTTTTCAGTTTTCCAACCTCTTGAGAAGCTAAATTTCTCTTATTTTTAAGAAGCTCTACTTCTGATAATAACTCCCTTCTTTCTTCATCTAATTGCTCAAATCTATCTAAGTCTACCGTAGCATTTCTATTTGCTAATACTTCTTTTAAAAATTCAATATTATTTCTAATATATTTTAAATCCAACATAATTTTCTCCTTTTATTTTTATTTTACTCTAATCTATTTCTACTTTACTTTTTTTATATCCCATTCTAGTTACTTTGATCTCCTTTGTATCGATCTCTGCTAAGATGAACAATCCTTTAGGCGAGATATTATATAACTCTAAATAAATCTTGTTATCTATTCTTTTATAAGTTGCTATTTTTTCTTTCAAATTTCTTTCTTGTTTCTTTCCTCTTTTTTCTCTGATTTCTATAATCTCTTCTCTCTCCAAAAGATTCTCTAAGGAGGATAAATTTTCTCCTTCACCCTCTACTTCATAGAGCATAATATCAAAATCATTGGCAATCCCTGATTTTTTTGGAACCTCATACATCTCGTGAAATACAAAGCCTTTTGGTGAGTTATCATTTAATAGTTTTATTAACTCCTCGTTTGATTTTTCAGAAATAATTTCAGCATCCATTAATTCATTATAAGTTTCATCTCCTAATGAAACAGGGTTTCCAAAAGATAACCTTGGTCTAGGTGTAAATCCTTCTGAATGTTTGATCTTTATACCTGTCTTCTTGAATAATCTCTCTAAAAATCTCACTGTATCTAGATGGGATATATACTTCATATCATTAATTCTATCAAAAACAATTCTTTTTTTCATGACAATCTCTCCTCCACATCATATTTATATCCATAAATTCTATCATAAAAAACTATATTTTACAAAAATATCTCAAGGTTCAAAAAAACTCCCACAACTAGAAAATTCTAGGAGTAGGAGTTGTATTTTTTATTTGGCGGAAATATGTGGGAATCGAACCCACCCATGACGATTAAACGCCAAAACTCGGTTTTGAAGACCGGTAGGCACACCAGTTACCTATCTACTTCCAAAACCATTATACTATAAATAGTGAAATAATACACCTATAAAATAAAATATTTTTTTT
>JAGLEA010000279.1 GCA_023145315.1 Psychrilyobacter sp. | reverse complement strand
GTTCAAAAGTTTATAATTATGGTAAGATCAACCTAAATAAAGAAAATGGAATAGGAATGGAAGCTGATGGTACAGGTGCAGAAGCTTACAACTATGGTACTATTAATTTAAGTGGAACACAGGTAGGAAATTTTTATGAAGGAACTGATCTTAATAATTTGTCAAGAATAGGTTTGGATAGCAAAGGAAACGTAGCTATGAAAGCAGTTAACGGTGGAAAAATCGTAAATAAAGGTAAAATCACATTTACAACTAAATAAGCTAACTAAAATAAAAAGAGAGAATTTTTTCTCTCTTTTTATTTTTTTGGAGGAATCTATGAGAAAAATATTAACTATAATAACTTCATTAATGATATATAGCTTCACATTTGCAGAAATCATATATTATCCAAATGGGAATAAAAAACAAGAGAGTAACTATATCAATGGAACTGGAAGCTATAAACTCTATGCTGAAAATGGGGAGCTTACTCAAAAAGGATATTATAAAAATAGAGTTTTAGATGGTAAAATAAGCTTCTACGAGAAAGGTAAAATTACAGGAATTACTACATATAAAAATAATCAACGAAATGGAGAATATATTAATTTTTATAGAAATGGAAAAATAAAAGAACAAGGTTCTTATATTAATGAGAGAGAAAACGGAAATATTATAACTTATTATGAAAATAATCAAATAAAATATAGTGTAGGATATAGCAATGGAAAAAGAGATGGAAAAACAATAGGATATTATAAAAATGGAGCTTTGAAAGAAGAGGGAAACTTCTCTATGGGTCATCCAGTAGGAAAGTCTACTCAATACTATTCAAGTGGAAAAATACATTTCGAAACAGATATTAGAGGGACACTGACTTATAACGGTGATGGATCTATAGATATAATGAAAACTATGAAATCTGGAAAAGTAGAAGGAACTGTAACTGAATATACAAAATTATTTAATAGAAAAATAGTTCATAAACTAGAAAAAAAATAATAGTAGATCTACTCTATCCCCTCCTAAAATATTAGGAGGGGATTTTATCATTACTGTAGTAAATAAAATTTTTTAATAAAATAATTTTGACCCTTCACATAATCTTCACACTTAGTATGTATAGTTAATTATAAAAAGGTAAATCAATAATTAATTAGGAGGATGAGGACAATGAAAAAGAGACTTTTAGGAGTGATAATGATGTTGGTTATGAGTGTTGGCGTATTTGCTAGCTATGGACATGTAGGAGCATCAGAAGACGATAATATGAGTGTAGAAGCCATGATCAAGTATGCTATAGAAGATGAGGTTTTCGCTAGAGCTGAATATGAAAAAATAATGGAGATATTTAATATCGATAGACCTTTTTCAAACATTAAAAGAGCTGAGGAAACTCATATGGAGTTACTCCAACCATTAATTAAAAAGTATGATGTTACATATGAAGAATTAGATGAAAAAGATCTAGTGATACCAAAAACTTTGAAAGAAACATATGAAGTAGGAGTGCAAGCTGAGATAGATAATATAGCTATGTATGAAAAATTTTTGAAAGATAAAAATTTACCTGAAGATGTAGAAGAAACATTTATAAAATTAAGAGATGGATCGAAAAATCATCTAAGTGCATTTCAAAGACAGTTAGACAGAAAATATTAAATATTACAAAACAAAAA
>JAGLEA010000278.1 GCA_023145315.1 Psychrilyobacter sp. | reverse complement strand
GAATCTTGCTATTAATATTACAGCCGAGACAGCAAATGCCTCTACATTAAGATCAGTAAATAATGAACAGGCTAAAATTGACTATACAATAAACCATGGTGTGTCAAACACTAATGTTAACCTTGATGAAGATGGTAAATATAACGGAAAAATAGAAATTACACTAGGCGACGCAACTGATATAGAAAGTGGATATTATACGGGAAGTTTTATTCTAAATGTAGATTACAATTAGAATAGTTATAGTAAAATATACTCATGACCTCAGCACTTTAAAACGGAGGAAGTATGAAAAAATTAATATTAATTATAGGAATATTAATAACAGAAACAATAGCAATGGCAAGTGAATCTAGAGAATCGAGAAACTCTATAAATAAAGAGTTTACTATTATATTAAATGCCCTGTCTCCAATATCTGTTAAAATTGATGATCAGATTGATTTGGGAAACATAGATATAGAACATTTAAAGAAAAAAACAGCATTCAGTAATTTTAGCATTTTAGGTACAGAAAATGTTGAAATTAGCTTGAGTATAAAAGAAAAATCACAATATTTAAAAGCAGAGAATAATCATAATAGACAAATTGAATATGAAACACATATTTTGAATAATCGTGAAGGTAGTAGCCTTAGTGGAGATAATAAATATGATGGAAGTATCGAGGTTGAAATAGTTAATTTGAAAGGTGTAGAAGATGGAGTATATACAGGAATATTTACTCTAAATATAGATTGTAACTAAAAACTTTGACCTTCTAATGTAATGAAGTATACTTTATTATAATTAGAAGGTTTTTTATTGAATAAGCTACAGATAAAAATTTAAAATAAAACAAAGGGTGGATTAGAAATATGAGAAAAAAAGGACTGATAGTATTTTTTATAATTTTTTTATTTAGTCATGTGTTTTTAGTCGCTAAAAATTTAGAAGAAGGAATAATAAAGATAATATTAAATGATTCATACATAGATGATGGTTTTCCTGTTTATTTTGATGAATCAGAGTCACCTCTTATTGAGATAGAGGAGTTTATCCATCTAGCAGATGTAAATGATTCTAAAGTAAAATCAGGAGATTTTATCTATAAAACTAATGGTGAATGGTATACGATTCCTAACGTTATCTCCTATGAAGGATTAATATTGATAGATCCAAAGAATATTCCTAAAAGTGAAGTTATATGGGATTTTGAGATGTCTGAACTAAGTATAGATCTTCCGTATAATCTTCCTAAAGATTTCATTTTAAAGAAAAAAAGAGAGAGAGAACAATTAAAAAACAAAGAAAAAGAGCCTGAACTTCTAAAAGAGGAATGGAAGCTCTTTACACCTGGAGTTTTAGGTGTTACTTATGGGAAGCGTGACATAGAAGATGGGGATGATTATGCTAGTTTTGACTATGTAAATCACCTTTTGTATGGTACATCTGAATTAAACGTGAGTGTAGAAAACAATAAATATAAAATTGATACATATCGATGGCAGAGATATATAGGCGAAGAAAGAAAAATTGTGTTAGGAGATAGTTATATCAATACTCCTACTAGCTTAGGAGATTCTATATCTTTTAGAGGTTTTAGTGTTTTCAAGAAAAATAGCTGGGATGAGGCATTAAATGTCGATAATACAAGTATCTCAGGTTTTGCTTCTAATGGTATTGTAGTGGAATTGTATGAAAATAAAATATTAAAAGGGTATCAAATAGTAAGTAATGGTAGATACCAATTTAATGTAGACGTAAGAAGTGGAAATAAAAGTTATGAAGTTTGGCTATATAAAGAAGATGGAACTATAGATAAAAAACAAGTATCCATATATGGTGATACAAATTTACTAGGTTTAGGAGAAATAGACTATGACTTTCAAGTAGGAGAAGATCTAGATAGAAAAGGCTATACTCCCTATAATACTAATTTATATTATGGAGTTACACAAAACTTTACAATGCAGTTAGGATTATATAATAGTATTTTTAAAGGAAATGAAAAACAGTACATCAATATTTCACCTGTATTTAGAATTGGTACTACAAGTAAATGGTCTCACTTAATAGCTGGAGATTATGTACAAAATTTAAGTTTGAAAAGTGAGAATTATCAAAGGTTAGAGTTGCAAAGTAGTAATAATACAATAACAAATACTTTTGGTTTTGAGAATTATCACGGGTTTCATAGTGATGAAATTAATGAAAATTATGACGAAAAACAATATTGGAGAGCAACCTTTCCAATAATGAATATCCAGACAAATATTTTTTATGAAAGAGAGAAAAATTCTGAAACAACTTTAAATATAAATAGGTATGGATTTAATATGTACCAATCTTATTTCAGGGACAAGTTAACTGTTTCTGCTGAAATAAATGAAGAACATCTTCTACAAAAAAAAATGGAACAAAATATGAATCATTAAATATAAATTTAGGTCTTGGCTACAATATAACTGATAAAAGATTAATAAAAGTTATAGATACAGTAGGAATAGACTATGAGAATAGAAGTGATGGTCATAATAGTTATGGCATGTATATTCGAAGAAATTCAAAAGCAGATCGAAATTTAGACTATTTTTTAAGTTTAAAGAGTGAAAAAGATGATTTCCTTTGGAAATTTACTTTATCTTATAAATTTGGAGATAAACTAAACATAAGAACAACTACTGATAGCGATAAATATAACAATATAACTACTGGAGTCGAAGCTAGAACAACTGTAAATTTAGGTGCTCCTAAAGGAGAAAAAATATATTACTCTAATTATACTGGAAATTCTAATGTTTATGGAAAAGTGTTTTTAGATACAAATAATAATGGAGTTATGGATGCTGATGAAGAAGGAATGTCAAATTTTGTAATCCAACTAAATTCTAAAGATTGGAAATCAAATAAAGATGGAAGCTTTTATATGAGTTTATTGTCGTCAAATTCTCATCATACTCTTAATATTAGAAGTGAAAATATGGATTTATTAAATTATGAATATCAAAAAATCTATAAGTTAAGATCACTTCCAGGTGGAAATTTAAGGTTAGATATCCCTATAATACCTTTAAAATCTGTTGTAGGAATACTCGAATTTGATGAAGATATGTATATAGAAGATATCAGAAAATTTATAGAAGATACTAAAATAAAGATAAAAGGAATAAATAGCAAAATTGAAGTAGAGATAAAAATAACAGATGAATACTTTATAAGAGATCTTCCTATAGGAGATTATTCTATTGAATTTATATCTCAGGACGATAAAACATTAAAATCTAAAATATATAATTTTAATGTTCCTGTAGATGATCTAGACTCAGAAAAATATCTAGATATTAGGATAAAATTAGAAGGTAACAAATTTAAAGTAGAATTTTCTGAATAAAAAAGGGGGAAAAATGAAAAAAATATTAATCGTTCTAATATTGTTAATAACTAGTAGTGTAGCCTTTCCTAGTGGACCTAGTATCTATCCAGGAATAAATCAAATCACATTAGAAGAGGGGAGGGGAAAAGGAAATATCATCGTCTTTAATCATAGTGATCAGTTGAAAAAATACAAAGTAACCGTAAGTGATGTTGATAATAATGGTGAAAATTCTATACTTTCAAAATCTTTAAAAGTATACCCTAAATTTTTAGAGATAGAGGGTGGTGAA
>JAGLEA010000277.1 GCA_023145315.1 Psychrilyobacter sp. | reverse complement strand
AGTAGTTAAACGAAAAATTATTGCACATTCTCCTATGAGTCCAGTTATTGGAAAGAAAATATATATTTGTAATAGATTTAAAAATCAAATATTAATTATCAATAAAGAAGATTTTTCTATTGAATCTAAAATTGATACAGTAAGAGAACCAATCTCTTTAATAATATCAAAAGATGAAAAAAAATTATTCGTTGCTGGGCATCTTCCAGAAGGAAGTGCTTTAGATAATGATATTTCAGCAAATATCGCACTGATTTCGTTAGAAACAAACAAAGAAGTGTCAAGAATCTTATTGCCAGCAGGTTCAATGGGTGTTAGGGATATTACAATATCACCTAATGGTAAATGGGCTATTGTTTCTCATATATTAGCACGGTTTCAAGTTCCTACAACACAAATTGATAGAGGTTGGATTAATACTAATGCAATCTCTGTTATTGATTGTGAAAATGATAAAAGATTTGGTACGGTATTATTAGATAGTGTAGATTATGGTGCTGCTAATCCATGGGATTGTGCCTTCTCTAAAGATGGGAAAAATATATATATTGCCCTTGGAGGAACACACGAAGTTTTTTCTATTGAATTTGATAAAATGATAAATCTTGTTAAAAATAGTGATGATTCAGATTATATAAGTAATAGATTGTCGTATTTATCTTCTATATCAAAGCGAATTCCAGTAAAAGGAAAAGGGCCACGTTGTGTGAAATTCTTTAATGATTCAGTTTATGTTTTGGATTATTTTAGTGATTCAATAGAAAAGATTAGCATACAAAACAATTTTGTAAGTGCTATTTTTTTAAAAAATGGAAATTCTTTTGCTCTGATTGATGATAATTACTTTGAGGGTAACCAAATACGTTTTGGAGAGTATCTTTTTAATAATGGTGACATCTGTTTTCAAAAATGGCAAAGCTGTGCTTCTTGTCATCCCGATGGAAGAGCCGATGGCCTTAATTGGGATTTATTAAATGATGGAATAGGGAATCCTAAACAGACTAAAAGTATGTTAAATGCGCATGAAACACCACCAGCAATGATAACTGGAATTAGAGCGGAAGCAAAAATAGCTGTACGAGCTGGTTTAAAATATATACTATTTTTAAAACGTCCTGAAAAAGAGGCACTTGCAATTGATGCTTTTTTATCTGATATGAAACCAATACCAAGTCCATATTTACAAAGTGGTAAATTATCTCCTAATGCAGTTAAAGGTAAACTACTAATGGAAAAAGCAAGCTGTTTGTATTGTCATAATGGTCCTTATTTTACAAATGGAAAAAGATATTCTTTTGATTTAGGTAGTGATAGAGATAAAAACAGATTATTTGACACACCAGCTTTATTAGAACTTTGGAGAACCTCACCATATATGTATGATGGAAGACATCAAAATTTGAAATCACTATTAATAGAATCAAAAGAGAGCGGAAGACATGGAGAGGTTACAAAATTTTCAGAAGAGGAGATTGATTTGTTGGTAGAATATTTGCTATCAATTTAAAAGTATAAAATATGAAGAAGGCAACGTATATAATAGCTGCATTTTTAGTAGCACTCTCTCTAGGTGCTATACCAGTCAGTGGTTTTTACAGAATAAACGTTTTTTATTCTCCTCTTTTTTTTATTTTAGCCTTGGTAACTGCCATTTCACCGCTGTTTTTTCAATTTAAAAAACGAACAATTATTAGACAGTTAACGTTTATCTTTACTCATTATGGAGTATTAATTATTCTTTTAGGTGTTATTTTAGAATTCACACCTATAAAAAAAGAAGGTTCTCTACTTTTAAAAGAGAATTCAGATAAAACTACATCTTTTCAAACTAAAAAAGGCGATCTCTATAAAATTCCTTTTTCTATAAAATTGGAAACAGCTGAAATATTATATTATCCTCCTTCAGAGTATGATTTATATAGATATGATAGTTATTATAAGGAAACAGTTTTCGTAAAAAAAGTATCTGCACAATATTTAGAACAAAACAGAAACAGAATTGAGAAAAAAGAGGGTGAAATCATTTATTTCAATGATGCTAGTTTATTATATCTTCCAAAAACTAGCAAAATGGTATCAGAATATAGAGCTAATGTACTGATTTCAGGTAAAAACAAACTATTAAGAGTAAACCACCCGTTATATGAAAAAGGATATATTATTTATCTAATTAGTATGAGAGAAAATGATAAAGGTGAACATGAAGTCACTCTATTATTAAGAAAAAATCCTGGCTCAATAATAACACTTCTTGGAATGTTTTTTGTCCTCTTTGGATTATTTCTATTTTCTATAAAAAGGGAGAGGAAATTAAAAAATGATATTTAGTTTGAAACTTTTAATAATAATAGATCTTGCCATCTACTTTTTTGCCTCACTTTTTTTCATTTTTGGCTTATTGAAATATCAAAAAATGTATAAGTATGGATATCTTTTTGCCCTATTTGGTTGGTTAGTTACGGTAACTATCTTTATATTAAATTGGATAAGCGCACAAGCACCTCCATTTGGTAATATGTATCATGTATTTATTGTAACAAGTGGTTCAGTCTTACCTGCTTTTCTAATTTTAAAATTCTATTTTAGAATAAACAGAGGTGAGTTTTTGTTTGTTTTAGGAGCTCTTCTTACTTTAATACCCGCCTTAATTAAAGTTGAATCAGCAGAGGGATGGAGACCTCCTCCAGCATTACAATCTTTTTATTTTATACCCCATGTTTTTGCCTATATGCTTTCTTATCTTTTATTAGCAATTGCTGCAATTAACTCCTTATTTTTATTAATAAAAGAACTCTTATATAAAATTAAAAAAAAATCAATCCAAGATTTAGAAGTAAGCAAGTTTTTATTATCTTCAAAATCTACGTTTATAATAGTAAGAACTGGTTTTCTTTTCTTATCAACAGGGTTACTATTAGGTGCTTTTTGGGCGGAAACAACCTGGGGTCGATATTGGGGTTGGGATATAAAAGAGACATGGGCTTTAGTTAATTGGGTAATTTACATATTGTATTTTCATATTAGAAAAACTACTATTTCACATAGAAATTTAAATATATTTTTAGTGGTAGCTTTTTTAACACTATTAGTTACATTACTAGGTGTGAATTATATGAATGATGAATTTAGTTCTTCTTTACATACATATGGAAGTTGACATTATATAGGGAGATTTTATGAATAAAAGATTTTTAGGTTTGATAATAGCTGTTACCTTCTCATTATTAATGACTGTTTTAAGTACTAGTTGTAATACAAAACCGATGACAATAAGTAAAGCAGTTGATCGAGATAAAGAGTGTCTATGTGAAATTAGTAATGAATATTTTTTAGGGCAAATTGATGCACTTGAAAATGCACTATTAGCTATGATACAGATTGATTCTTCAATAGTTGATTTTGAAACAGTTAAAAAAGAAATCGATGAATATAGAGAAAAAGTTCTTAATCTAACTGAAATTCCTAATAATATAGTTGAAGATTTTTCAATCTTACAAAAAGAACTACTTTTAAAAAATCCTAAGTTTAAATTTAGTGATGTATTATGTAGAGAGACAAAAAATGGTTCAATGCCTGCTAATTGGGTTGGTAACTCTGAAATAGATAAAACAGGTTATGGAAACAGAATAATATCTTTTAAATTTCAAAATAGTTTAAAAGAAAAAGAAATTTATAAACCAAAAGGGTCATCAGCTTTTGTAGGTGATATTGTACCCTCTTTTAATGGTGAAAAATTTCTCTATTCTTCCATAAGTGATAAAAAAAATTGGGAAGTTTTTGAGTTTGATTTAATAACAGAGCAAGAGCGCCAAGTATCAACAGAAACATTTTCTGACATAGATAATTATAATGGATGTTATTTACCAGATGATAGAATTATTTATTGTTCTACTGCAACTATGGTGGGAGTTCCATGTGTTGGAGGAGTAGATTATGTAGCCAATCTTTACATAATGGATAACAATGGAGAAAATATTCGCCAATTAACATATGAACAAGATGCAGATTGGTATCCAACGGTTATGAATAGTGGAAAAATAATGTATCTTCGATGGGAATATACTGACTTAGCACACTACTTTACTCGAATTATGATGAGTATGAATCCAGATGGAACAGCTCAAAAAGCTCTATATGGAACTAATAGTTATTGGCCAAATTCAATGTTTTATTCAAAACCTCTGCCAGGAAATGACAGAAGGTTTGTTTCTATTGTTACAGGACATCATGGGACAGAAAGGGCTGGTGAATTGATTTTATTTGATACATCTTTGGGAGAGAAGGAGGCTGAGGGTGCAGTAATTAGGTTAGGAGCGGTAACAAAAGATGTTAATCCAGCCATTATGGATGAATTAGTCGAAAAGATTTGGCCTAAATATTTACACCCATATCCGCTAACAGATAACTCATTTTTAGTCGCATCAAAAACAGGACCTAAATCAAACTGGGCTATTTATCTTGTTGATACATATGGAAATAGAGTTTTAATTAAAGAGAAAAAAAATCTTCACTTGCTAGAACCAGTTCCTATAATGAGTAGAGAAGTTCCACCAATAATTCCCGATAAAGTTGATTTAACTAAAAAAGTTTATGACCCTTCGTATGTGAAAATATGGGACCATACTTATCATAACAGTAATAATGTGTCGTTAGGTAAAATTAATTTGAAAGAAGCGTTTGTTAAATCAAATAATGTAGGCATTATAAAATT
>JAGLEA010000276.1 GCA_023145315.1 Psychrilyobacter sp. | reverse complement strand
GGTGAATTAGTAAAAAAAGATAGTGCAGAATATAAATTCTGGCAATATTACGGTTTTACTTATAATAATTACGAAAACAGCGTTGGCAAATTGAAAACAGACTTAGGAAACATTGCTTTTTCAATTTTCACGCCAAACAAAATTACTTTAAATACAAAATTAACACCAATTTTATTTGTTCATGGATATCTTGAACATATGGCTCTAAATAAAAATATCATCGAAAAGTTACTTGATTATGGATATGTAGTCTACACTTTTGATCTACCTGGACATGGACGGTCTGATGGTGATAGATATACAATAGAAAAGTTTACTGATTACGGGTTAGTTTTAGAGCAAATACTCGGTTATTTGATAAACTACAATCACAATAAATTCACAATTATTGGTCATAGCACAGGTTGTACCGCAATAATTCAACTACTTATTAAAGATGCAAATAAATATCCGATCCATAAAATAATCCTAATTTCCCCCTTAATTAGATCCTTCTTGTGGAAAACCACTAGATTATTAAGAGTTATCACTAAAAAGTGGAAGCCAACATTTAAAAGAAGATATGGAGGATCAAGTAGAGATGCAGACTTCCTAAATTTAGTTAAAAACAAGGATTTTATTGGGACTTCTATTTTCGATGCACATTGGAATGATACAAATGCCTCTTGGGAAAAAAAATTTATAAAAGACAAAACAAAAATAGACAATAAAATGGCTATTTCAATAATTCAAGGAACATCTGATAGCGTAGTAGATTGGAAATTTAATATCTCAGTTATTAAATCAAGTTTAAATATAAAATCAGTCTATTATATAGAAAAAGGATACCATGCACTATTTAATGATATTAAACCGATTAGAGAGAAAACCTTCAATTTAATTAAAAAAATCTTGCAAGAATAAATGGGTGATGGGTTGAAATTGCATCATCTAAACGTTATTCTTATATTATGATTAATGAAATAACTATTATTAAACCAGATGATTTTCATCTTCATATCCGTGATTTTCCTGATGCTGAAAAGTATATCAATGATTCTTCAATTTGGTTTTCAAGAGCATTAGTTATGCCAAACACACTACCACCTATTGATACACCTGAAAAAATGATAGCATATAAAAAGCAAATTGAAGCTTCAAATGAAAAGATAGAACCTCTTATGTCTTTTAAAATATTAAGCTCCCTGAAGTCAGTAGATATTATTAATTTTAAAAAAGCTGGGGCTTTAATTGGAAAACTATATCCAAAAGGAGTTACTACTAACTCATCTGATGGCATTGAAAATCTAAGAGAACTTTATCCTATTTTCGCAGCAATGGAAAATCAAAAAATTACTCTTTCTATTCATGGAGAGGATCCTTCAGTTTCTCTATTTCAACGAGAAAAAGCGTTCATCCCTAAACTAGAACAACTAACAAAGGATTTTCCAAATTTAAAAATTGTATTAGAACATATTTCAACCATAGAGGGTGTAGCCTTTATTCTTAGTAGCTCTGATAATGTAGCTGCAACAATTACTGCACATCATTTGCTCTTTAGTGTTGATGATTTAATGGGAGGTCCTTTTAATCCTCACCTTTTTTGCAAACCAATAATTCAAACAGTAGAGGATAGAGGAGTTTTACGTGCAGCCGCAGTCTCAGGAAATCCCAAATTTTTCTTTGGAAGTGACAGTGCACCACATATTAAATCCAAAAAAGAGTGTTCAACCTCTGCAGCCGGAATTTACAGCGCTCCATTAGCAATTCCAGTAGTAGTGGAAATTTTCGATAATTATGGCAAGATTAATCAACTTGAAAATTTTTTAAGTGGTTTTGGAGCAGATTTTTATGGTTTGAGCCGAAATAGTGATAAAATAACCATTAAAAGAAAAAAATGGAAAGTACCTAGTGAATACCATGGAGTTGTCCCTATGCTTGCAAATAGGGAGTTGAATTGGTCGCTGAAAAAATGATACGTTCTAATTGGAACATTAAAATTATTTGGAGTGAATAAATATGTATATTATACCTGCAATAGATCTGTTAGGTGGAAAATGTGTTCGTTTATATAAAGGAGATTATAA
>JAGLEA010000275.1 GCA_023145315.1 Psychrilyobacter sp. | reverse complement strand
CCACCACTTTAAGATGTGAATGAATTGTGATAGCAGTTGCTCCTGCTGCTGTAGAAATTCCCATTCCCGCTGCCGTTCCTTTTGCATTTGCTGCTGCTGGTGCTCCTCCTCCTGCTGCTGCCATTGCTAAACTTGATAATATTAATAATCCTGTAATTATTCTCTTCTTCATTTTTATAACTCCCTTAAATTTATTTGTGTACCTTTTTTAAAACATCCATGTGTTTTGTATCTATAAATAGAATATCACAAAAGTTTTGTCCTGTAAATTTAACTAAATAAACAAACAATTAACTAAATAAACTAAGTAAATTAATATGAAATTTGTATATATCTCCAATTTATTTATTAAAATATACAAAAAAAGACCACCCAATAAAGGATGATCTCTATAATTTAAAATTATAATGCAGCTTTTGCAGTTTCTACTAATTTAACAAATTCAGATGCGTTGTTTACAGCTAAGTCAGCTAAAACTTTTCTATCTAATACAATTCCAGCTTTCTTTAATCCGTTCATGAATTTAGAATAAGTTACTTCATTCATTCTTGCAGCGGCATTTATTCTTATGATCCATAATTGTCTCATTTTTCTCTTTCTAACTTTTCTATCTCTTGTAGAGAAAGCTTCTGCTCTCATTACAGCTTGGTTAGCTTGCTTGAATACGTCACCAGACGCACCTCTAAATCCTTTCGCTCTTTTTAATATTTTCTTATGTCTTTTTCTTCTGATTACACCAGTTTTTACTCTTGCCATTGTTGTTCCTCCTAAATCTCAAAATTTTGCTTATTTTCTATTTAAAGAATGTAATTATCTTCCAGCGTGTCCAGGTAATAATCTTACCATCATTCTAGCGGCACCTTTTGGTAACACCATGTCTTTGTTTAAGTTTCTTTTTCTTTTAGTCTTTTTCTTTGTAAGAATATGACTCATTCCTGATTTCTTTGTGATATATTTCCCTGTTCCAGTTACTTTTACTCTTTTTGCAGTTCCTTTGTGAGTTTTCATCTTAGGCATAATAAATACCCTCCTTTAGATTATTTTATTTTTTTAACGGTGATAACATGATGAATTTTTGTGGTCCACCATATTTTTTATCTATAATAGCTTCATCTTTAAAAAGTTCTGCTACTTCATCAAGTTTTTTAATTCCTAGTGATGCATGCATTCTCTCTCTACCAAATAACATTAGACTAGCTTTTACTTTGTGTTCTTTTTCAATGAACTTTCTAATCTTATCTACTTTAGTATCAAAATCATGTACATCTATTCTGGCTTTAAACTTAATTTCTTTTACTACTACTTGCTTTTGATTTTTCTTTGCTTCTTTTGCCTTTCTAGATTGTTCATATTTATATTTCCCATAATCCATGATTTTACACACAGGTGGTTTTGCTGTTGGTGAAACTTCTACTAAGTCAAGTTTCTTATCCTCTGCAATACTTAACGCTTCTCTAGTAGACATTACTCCTAGTTGTTCAGCATCATCTGATATTACTCTTACTTCTCTGGCTCTAATTCTTTCGTTAATTCTTGTCTTTATCGCAATAATTGCCACCTCCAAAATTATATAAAAAAACAGGGTATATACAATACACCCTGTAAATATCAATTTTACAACAAAGTAGAAACTTTGTTATTTAATTTCAATAGTTTTAATTCATAACCCAATGCATCTAACTTGATCTTTAAAGATCTAAACTTTTTGTTTAGTGATGAAAAGGTGAGAAACGGGTGTTTCTTCTTTTATATATATTCATTTTTAATTTACACAACATAATATCACAAAAAAGATATAATGTCAACAGTTTTTTTGTGGTGTACCTAAGAGGAGTCGAACCTCTAACCTTCTGGTTCGTAGCCAGATGCTCTATCCAA
>JAGLEA010000274.1 GCA_023145315.1 Psychrilyobacter sp. | reverse complement strand
ACATCTGAATTGATAGAATTCTTGCTAGAAAAAAGAAAAATCTCAAAAAAAGAAAAAAACTTTAATCTATCGGATCAAATTAGAGATGAATTGATTAATTTAGGAATAAAAATAAAAGATGGAAGGGAAAAAACAACATGGACACTATAAAGATAAAGGAATTAAACGGACTAGCCCTAGCTTATTTAGGAGATTCTGTATGGGAATTAAGGTTGCGTGAAAGATTCGTAGCTAGAAACCTTAAAGTGAAAGATCTGAACAAACTGGTAAAACCTCATGTAAATGCAGTAGCTCAAAGCAAAATATATGTAAGTATAATAGATGAAATAGATGAAGAATATAGGAGTGGCGCTAAAAGAGCGAGAAATTCCAAAATATCTACATTTCCAAAATCATGTACAATGAAGGAATACAAAGACGCTACGGCTTTCGAAGCGTTAATAGCTATATATTATATAAATAAACGAGAAGATCTGATCGAAGGAATAATTGATAAATATGTCTTTAAAAAAACAATATAAAATTAAAAGGTTAAAAAATATACAAAATCAAATTAAGGTGTCTAAATTAGAAACTACAGAAAATAGAAAAGATATTTTTATAGAAAAAACAATAAATTCTAAAAGCGAAAAAGGAGATGACAAAATAAAAATGAGTAAAAAAATAGAAAATAAAAAAGATTTCAAATTTAAATTTCCAAAATTTAGTTTTCAAAAAAGTATAGGAATAGATTTAGGTACAGCGAATACTCTAGTATATGATAAAAGAAAAGAAAAAATTGTTTTAAACGAACCTTCAGTAGTGGCTGTAGATAGAGAAACAAAAAAAATATTAGCAGTGGGAAAAGAGGCAAAAGAGATGTTAGGTAAAACACCTGATCATATAATGGCAGTTAGACCATTGAGAGAAGGTGTAATAGCAGATTATGATATTACAGAAGCAATGATAAAATACTTTATTAAAAAAGTATATGGTAACTTTAATATAATTTTACCTGAAGTAATGATTTGTGTTCCTATTGAAGTGACTGGTGTAGAAAAAAGAGCTGTATTAGAAGCGGCAATATCAGCAGGAGCAAAGAGAGCATATTTAATAGAGGAAGCTAGAGCGGCAGCATTAGGAGCGGGAATAGATATAGCGGCTCCTACAGGAAACATGATAGTAGATATTGGTGGTGGTTCGACAGATATAGCTGTAATCTCATTAGGAGGGACGGTTGTAAGTAAATCTATTAGGATAGCTGGTAACAATTTCGACGAAGATATTATCAAATATATAAAGAAAAGACATAACTTATTAATTGGCGAGAGAACTGCAGAAGAAATAAAAATAAAAATCGGTACAGCTATTCCACTAGAAGAAGATGAGAAATTAATCATAAAAGGTAGAGACCTTATGACTGGATTACCAAAACCTATTGAAATTGACTCTAGTGAAGTATTAGAAGCGATAAAGGACTCGTTGGATTCGATAGTTAGTAGTGTAAAACAAGTATTGGAAAAAACACCACCTGAATTAGCGGCAGATATAGTAGATAAAGGAATAGTTATGGCTGGTGGTGGATCGAAAATTAGAAACTTCCCAGAACTATTATCTAGAAATACCAAATTAAAAGTTGTTTTAGCAGATAACGCTCTAGATTCAGTAGTAATAGGGGCAGGAATGGCATTAGATAAACTAGATATTCTTAGAAAAATAGAGAAGGCAGAAAGATAATGTTTGATAATTTGATTTTTAAAGAAGAGGTAAAGCTTTTTCTAAAAAACGAGTTAAGACAAGAAAAAAAATCAGGAACTTACTTGTTGCATGGAGATAAAGGGATAGATTTAATAGAATTAGCTATTGCTTTTACTGCAGGGTTAAATTGTCCTGAGTTAGAGTTTGATTTTTGTGACGTATGTGAAGTCTGTAAAAAAATAAAATCAAAAAATTATGCTGATTTAGAAATAGTTGGTTTAGAACAAGGTGAGAGTAAAGTCGGGATAGATAAGATAAAAAAAACTTTATATAAAGCAGCAACTTCTAGTTATGAAGGGAGAAAAAAAGTTTTTATAATAAAAGATATTGAAAGTATGAATATTTATTCTGCGAATGCTCTTCTAAAAATAATGGAGGAGCCTCCAGAAGGGACATTTTTTATACTTGTGTCTAATACATTAAATATTCTACCAACTATACT
>JAGLEA010000273.1 GCA_023145315.1 Psychrilyobacter sp. | reverse complement strand
AAAAAAATCTCTTTAGTTTCTTCATTTTCATTGTATAAAATATTATCTATAAACTTAATAATTTCTGGATACTTTATATCTTTAGCATATTTTTCACTGTTTTGTTTTGTATAAATATAGTTAATTGAATTATTTTTTAATGTTATATACTTGTTTTCATTAATCAATAGAATTCCCATATCAACAGATGTAATTATATTATTCAATTTTATTTTCTCTAGTTTGAGTCTATCAATATTTTTGAGGTTAGTATCTTGCCACTCCTTGATAATTAACCAAAACTTAGATAACCAAAGATTATTTTCCATTTCAACTTCTGTTACTTTATTTCCATCTTCTAGCATCTCCTTAATCTTGTTGATTTTATCAAAAAGATTACGCCTAAGGTATGATCTATAGCTAAAAACAGCAAATAAGTTTAATAGGATAAATAAAATTATATGAATTAACATATTAAACAAGATATTTCGAGTTGCATTATTAGAGTCTACAGAAACTCGTATAACATCATTATTATCAAGTTTTAAAGCAAAATATATCATCTCGTGACCGGTTGTATTACTTTTTCTTACTGAAGATCCTTGAGAATTTTTAAGAGCTTTAATAAATTCAGGACGACTAGAATGATTTTCTATACTATTGGAAAAACTATCAAAGATAACCTGACCATTTTTACTGATTATGGTGAACCTTTTCAAGGAGTTTTTAAAAATTTTATCATAGCTTTTGTCAGGGTTTTGTAAAACTAAATTTTTTATAAGAAGCGCATCATTTTCCAATCCTACTTTAACATTAGTAATACTAACTTTGACTAGATTATTAGAGTCCCATCTGACATATAAAACCTCAATTAAAAGGATAAAAATTATGATTATAAAGTCTTTTTTTCTAATTTGTACCCAACCCCCTTAATCGTTTTAATATCTTTTGAAATAGATTTCACCTTATCTCTAATCTTTGAAATATACATATCAACAGTACGATCACCTGTGTAATAGCTACTTTTCCAAACTTTATATAAAATTTTATCACGAGTAAGTACTAATCCTTTATTTTTTATAAGAAGAAGTAAGAGATCATATTCCTTTTTAGACATAAAAACCTCAACGTTATTTTCAAAAACAGAATGTCTATCAGTATCTATAATAATATTTTCATAGGTATACTTAGTTGTAGCCTTTATATTTTCGCGTTCTAAAAGTTTTTTTATCCGTAAAACTAGCTCTCTAGGATCAAAAGGTTTTTTCATATAATCATCGGCTCCTACCTCTAGTCCTTCTAACACATCTTCAATATCAGTTTTAGCTGTAAGCATTATTATTTTGGGGCTACCAAAACCATCAACATTCTCCCTTATAATCTTAGTAAGGTTATTTCCGTCTAGTTGTGGTAGCATTAAATCAAGTATAATAATATGAGGATGATAAGTTTTAGCTAACTTCAAACCTTCTAATCCATCTTTAGCTTCTAAAACATCATATCCTTCCTTTGTCATAAAAAAACTAATCAATTCTCTAATATCAACATCATCTTCTACAATTAAAACTTTCAAAGTTATTTCACCTCATCCCTTATTTATTATAAATTTATACTACTCCTAGAATACAATGTTTTTCAAACTTTTTCAAATTATTTCGTGAAATTATAAAATGTGGATATATTACTCAACAAAGGCTAAAAACCAAACAATACTACTAAATACTAAAATAAAAAGTGTTTATGAAACAGGGAGGGCTATATTTCTAAATTCTTTTTTTACACTATTTTTACACAGAATAAATATTAATTTTACATACTTAGGATATACTAAATCAAGAAAAAAGGAAATATAGAAAAAAATTGTAAAAAACAGTGAAATTAATTATTTTTAAATTATTAGGAGGGGGAAATGGGATTAGATATATTTTTTAAAGTTATAGGGGGATTAGGAATCTTTCTATATGGAATGCACCATATGTCAGGTGGAATGCAAAAAATTGCTGGAGCTAAGATAAAAAGTATAATTGGATTGTTGACAAAAAATAGAGTTATAGCTTGTTTAGTAGGTGTAGTTGTTACAGCCATGGTACAATCATCTTCCGTAAGTACAGTTATGACCATTGGTTTTGTTAATGCTTCCCTTATGAGTTTAAAGCAAGCTTTAGGAGTAATATTAGGAGCAAATATAGGTACTACTGTTACTGGTTGGATCCTAGTTTTA
>JAGLEA010000272.1 GCA_023145315.1 Psychrilyobacter sp. | reverse complement strand
GGTAAAACTCGCCACAGTGTGGCGAGTTTTACCGTGGTCACAGAATAGAGCTATATTTTCTAAATGTAAAACAGAAGATGAAAGAGTTTAAAAAGGATTATTGCAAGGCTAAAAATAGACTTTCAGTAAGAGATTTAGAAAAAGAAATAAATAGTGGGGCTTTTGAAAGGGTTATGTTAGCAGAAGGGAAATTATCAGAAACTATGAAAACGCTTCCACAAAATACTGAAAAAATATTTAAAGATAGTTATCTATTGGATTTTCTAAATCTTCCAACTGATCATTCAGAAAAAGACTTGCAAAAATCAATATTATTATCATTAAAGAAGTTTATAATGGAATTAGGTGGAGACTTTGCCTTTATGGGGGAGGAATATCGATTACAGGTGGGAAATACTGACTTTTTCATAGATCTATTATTTTTTCATAGGGAATTAAATTGTTTAGTAGCTTTTGAGTTAAAAATAGGATCTTTTAAACCAGCACATTTGGGGCAACTAGAATTTTATTTGGAGGCACTAGATAGAGATATAAAAAAAGAGAATGAAAACCCTTCTATTGGTATTTTACTTTGTAGAGATAAAGATGATGAAGTAGTAGAATATGCACTGAGTCGTTCTTTATCCCCTACAGTAGTTTCAGAATATGAAACAAAATTAATACCGAAAGAAATTTTAAGAACTAAAATGAATGAACTATACGAGATGTTAGAAAAGGAATAAATTAAATATTAAAAATAGAAATCAAATACAAGTTTGTTAGGAGTGTAATATGACTATACGAGAGAGTGAGGCTGTACTTGAAGAAAAATTAATAGACCAACTAGCAGGACAAGGGTATGAAAGGATAACAATAAAAGATGAGTACGAACTTAATGAAAACTTTAAAAAACAACTAGGAAAACATAATGGGATAGTACTTAGTGATGAAGAGTTCAAACAAGTAATGCAATATTTAGAAAAGCCTATAAATATTTTTGAAAAATCTAAAAGTATAAGAGATAAAGTAAATATAGAATTGGATAATGGGGATAAAAAGTATATTGAATTTTTAAATTTAGAAAAATGGTGTAAAAACATATTCCAAGTAACTAGTCAAGTTACCATGATAAATCCAAAGAATAATATTACAAATAGATATGATGTAACACTATTAATAAATGGGCTACCAGTAGTTCAGATAGAGCTAAAACGACGAGGAATAGCTCTAAAAGAAGCGTATAATCAAACGATAAGGTATAACGAACATACTATGCATGGATTGTTTGGATTTATTCAACTATATGTGATATCGAATGGTGTTAATACAAAATATTATGCTAATAATAAAGGATTAGATAGGTTGTGGAAACAAACATTTGAGTGGACAGATGAAAAAAATAAAGCAATAACTAACCTAGAGGAGTTTGCAGAAATATTTTTGGAAAAATGTCATATGGCAAAAATGATAATCAAATACATAGTCTTAAATGAATCGCAAAAAGGACTAATGGTTCTAAGGGCTTATCAATATAATGCAGTAGAAAAGATACTAGAGCAGGTTGAAAATAGTGATAAAAATGGATATATTTGGCATACTACTGGATCAGGGAAAACCCTCACCTCGTTTAAAGTTAGTCAGATATTGAGAGAGCAAGAGGGAATATTTAAAGTAATCTTTGTAGTAGATAGAAACGATCTAGATTATCAGACACAAAAGGAATTTAATAGTTTTGAAAAGGGAAGTGTAGATGGAACGAATAATACTAATCAGCTAGTAAAACATATAAGTGATCCGACAAAACCACTCCTAATTACAACAATACAAAAGCTAAACAATGCAATATCAAAACTTAGGCATAGCAAAAAAATGGAAGGTGTAAAAGATCAAAAGTTTATATTTATATTTGATGAGTGTCATAGATCACAGTTTGGAGAAACAAATAAGAAAATAAAACAATATTTTACTAATCATCAGATGTTTGGGTTTACTGGAACACCTATTTTTGAAGAAAATGCAATAAAAGGTCAAACTACAAAAGATCTATTTGGAGAGAGATTACATGAATATACTATAAAAGATGCAATCAAAGATGACAATGTTTTGGGATTCTCTGTAGAGTATCTAGGGAAATATGTGAAAAATAAAGAGGGAGAAGTCAGGCATGAAATCATGGTAGAAGATATAGATACTAGTGGTTTATTTGAAGATCCCAAAAGATTAGGACAAATAGTAGAATATATTAGGGATAATCATGATAGGAAAACTTTTTCAAAGAAATACCAATCAATATTTGCTATAAGTAATATAAAAACTTTAATAAAATACTATGATATATTCAAAGAGAAAGCTCCTAATCTAAAGATAGCTACAATATTTAGTTTCGCTGCAAATGAAAATAAAGTAAAAGATATCTTAGAAGCAGAAGAAAAAGGAAGTATAGAGTGTGATGTAGATATGGATTCTATAGCGAAAAAAAAAGTAGATGAATTTTCTAGAGATGCTCTGGAAAGGTTTATGAAAGATTATAATGAAACCTATGGAGGGAACTTTACTCTAAATATAGATAATGGATATAATGCGTACTTTAAAGATGTAGCTAAAAATATGAAAGAAAGACAAATAGATGTTTTATTGGTAGTAAATATGTTTTTGACAGG
>JAGLEA010000271.1 GCA_023145315.1 Psychrilyobacter sp. | reverse complement strand
GGTAGAAGCTAGTAATAACTATACCTATAACGATAAGAATAAAGATCATTCTAGAATATCTATTATGGCAGAATGGAACATATTTAGGTGGGGTGCCGATAGTGATACTGTGGAGCAGAAGAAAATCAGTGTAGAGCAATCAAAATTATTGCAAATAAAAATACGCCAAGATGCGCATATGGAGTTAAAAGGGAAATATGATAACATTAAGAGGATAAAATCAGAGCAAAAAACACAAAAATATTTGCTGCAAGCATCAAGAGAAAAGTTTGAAAGAGCAGATGTGAGATATAAAAACAATCAAATAACTTATTCTGAATATATTAATATACTTAATTTTCTACAAAGTAATGAAAATAGATATTATGAGTTAAAACAAGAATTTATACAAGCTATTGATGATTACAAAAATAGGGAGGAATAGGGTTTTATGATGACTAAAAAAAAAGTTAGTAAATTAATATTGAAAGCTGTGATAGTTGCTGTGTTTTCATTGACACTATGGTTATTTTGGGTAAACTACAAAGTGATAGATGTGAGAGTGGTAAAAATGACTCCGATTAAATCAGAGTTAAAGGCAACCATTAATGGAGAGATTGTAGCAGAGAATGCAGTTTTTTTATATAAAAAAGTAAGAATGAAAGTAAAAAAAGTCTTTGCTGTTCCAGGGGTACGAGTTAAAAAAGGTGACCTTTTACTGACATATTATGGAGTTACAAAAAACGGATATAGCGAACCTCTAGATTCCGAGGTTAGGGAAGATTTAAATGAAAAAATTATAGTGCTGGATAAATCAAAGAAAGATTTAGAAGGTCTAGAATTAGAAGCTAGTGTATTATTAGTTCAATTGAGAGATGCAAAGAAGACTGAAGAAATAATGAACGAATTACTAGCTAAAAATAGAGCAATATCTGCAGAAGTTATAGGAGCAAAAGATTCGGTACTATTAATTAATTTAGAGTATCAGAAAACCTTAAAGGATATAAGTATTCTTGAGAAGCAAATTCAATTGAAAACAATAGTGGTGGAAAAGGAATTAGGAGAAAGGTCTATAAATACATATGCGCCAGAAGATGGATTAATAGTGGAGGTAAATGTAAAAGAGGGGGAAAACATAATACCGGCTCATACTCTTATTGTATTCGCAGGGCAAGACTCAAGATTAGAAGTTAAATTTAAAATTCCTAGATCAAAAATTGGTACTATTAAAATAGGAGACTTTGTAAATATAAGGAAGAATTTTACAAAAAAAGAAACAAAAGAAACGACTGGTGTACTATATAAATTATCAGAAATAGAATCAACTCTAGAAGATAAAGGTAAAATATTTGATGGATTAATAGGATTAATACACCTAGATAATGAAGAGCTATTTAATATTAAGGATGAAGTAATCTTGGATATAGTTGGAGAAAAAAAGACTTTAAAGAATGGTATAAGTGCATTTTCAATTTTTGACATATCTGAAGATAAGAAAAAAGGATATATCTTTACAGTCAGTGCCGGAAAAGCTAGAAAAGTAGAATTAGAGTTAGGAAAAAAAGTTAATCATAAATATGAAGTTCTACAGTTCAAAAATGAAGTTTTAAATTTTGGTTCAGAGGCTGCAATTATAGGTAATCCATATCAGCTGAAAGAAGGGGCTAAAGTCAAAATTTTAAAAGACTCTAAAAATTAAACTTTGTATCATCGATATCAACGAAATATAGATGTTCATATGAAAATATATAGCGGACATTCAAATTTGTAGTATATTTTACACGACAACATACTTATAGGGTAATAAAAATAAACTAAAGGAGGGTGTGATAAGAATCCTATATACTTATCATACAAGTAAATATGAAAAATTTGTTTTTTATAATCATAACACTAACAATTCAATATGTTCTATTCAAAGAAATATTTATATCTAAATATTTAGAATATAATTTTTTTATTTTTGAGGACCTATTAAATAGTTTATTTGCTATATATGTTTTATTTGCTGTTAAAAATGGACTATATTCAAGATCTAGATTGCCACTATGGGGAATGCTACGAAAGCATTTCATTTTGTCTGTCGAATATATAGGGATTGTTATGATTATTCT
>JAGLEA010000270.1 GCA_023145315.1 Psychrilyobacter sp. | reverse complement strand
TTCCTAGGAATCTATCTTTTTATTTTATCTATATATATTTTTCTACCTCTAACTTCATCTTTTCTAAAGCTTTTGCCCTATGACTAATTTTCTTTTTTATTTCTGGAATTTCAGCCATTGTTTTTCCATATTTCTCTACATAGAAGTGTGGATCGTATCCAAATCCATCCGTTCCACCAGGCTTTTCTACTATTAGTCCTTCTACTTCTCCTCTAAAACTATGGTATTCACCACTTGGTTTAGCTAAAGTTATTACACATACAAATTTAGCTTTTTTATTTTCTATACTTTTTAATTTTTCTATTAGAAGTTTATTATTTGATTCATCTGTTGCATTTTCACCAGAATACCTTGCAGAATAAATTCCTGGAGCTCCTCCTAATCCTTCAACACATAGACCACTATCATCAGCAATTACAGGCATATTTACCACTTTTGCTATCTCAAGTGCTTTTTTTTGACTATTCCCTTCAAAACTATCTCTATCTTCTACTACATCTGGTATTTTATAACCATCATTTATAGATAAAATCTCATACCCTACTAGTATCTCTGATATTTCTTTTATTTTTTTTCTATTACCTGTTGCTAAGAATAATTTTTTCATCAATCTCCTCTCTTTTTTTATTTTAGTCTAATATTTCATATCCTTCTTCTTTTAATTTTTCAACTATTTTTTGTGTGTGTTCTACATCAAATGTTTCAAGAGTTAATTTCACTTCTTGCTCACCAATTGCTAAAGAATTTTTATACATTGTCTGATTCAGTGTTAAAATATTTGCTTTCATATCACTTATAACACCTAAAAGTTTAGCCATCTCTCCTGACTTGTCAATTAATTTTACTTTTAGTGTATATCTTCTATTTTCACCAATCAGTGCTTTATTTACAATTCTTTCCATTAGGTTAACATCTAAATTACCACCAGATATTACAGATACTACATTTTTACCCTTTAAATCTAATTCTGTATTTAGTAAAGCTGCTACAGAAACTGCACCTGCACCCTCTGCTACAATTTTATTTTTTTCTAATAATAATAATATTGCCTTAGCTATCTCTTCCTCTGTAACAGTTACTAATTCATCAACATTTTTTTTAATTATTTCATATGTTAGATCGCCAGCTCTTCTAACAGCTATTCCATCAGCTATAGTTCCTTTAGTATTTATCGTATGAACTCCACCTTTTTCAATTGCATTTTTCATACAAGCTGCATGAGCCGCTTCTACACCTATTATTTTTACACTAGGCTTTATTGCTTTTATTGCGGTAGATATTCCAGACAATATTCCACCACCACCGATAGGTACTAAGACAACATCTACATCTTCTAATTGCTCTAAAATCTCAAGTCCTATTGTTCCTTGTCCTGCAATTACATACTTATCATCAAATGGGTGTAAAAATGTAGCTCCTGTTTCACTTTGAATTTCCTTTGCCTTTGAGAATGCATCATCATAGACAGAGCCATGTAATACTACTTCAGCTCCATAATTTATTGTTGCTGCTACCTTAGCTAGTGGTGCTATTCTAGGCATTACGATAGTAGATTTAATACCTAATTTTGTTGCGCTTAATGCTACACCTTGAGCATGATTTCCTGCTGAAGAAGCGATTACACCTGCTTTTTTTTCATCTTCACTTAGATTAACTATTTTATTGTAGGCTCCTCTTATTTTGAATGAACCTGTTAACTGTAAATTTTCTGTTTTTAAATATATATTTCCACCTGTTAGATCACTAAGCTCGTGACACTTCAATAAACATGTATCTTTGATTACTGGTCTCAATACTTCTCTTGCATCCTCGATATCTTTTAAAATTACTTTGTCCATTTAAATAACCCCCAATTAATGTTTTATATCAACTTATTACTATAAACAGTATATAACTAAAAACTTTAAAAAACAATCTTTTATTATAAAGTTTTATTAATTTGTTCTATTTTCAAATCAATATGCTCTTTTTCTATCATTTCTTCTTTTATCAATCTGTTTTTTATCTTTTTATATATTCTATCTCCTAAAATAACTTTCAGCGTTTCACCATATGTAATTATAAACGGCTTAAACTCTTCTTCATCAAATCCATTAGGATTTTCTCTTTTATAGATAGGGCTCATTGCAAAATCTATATTAATACATGCTTTTGTATAAAAATTTTCAATAGTAAAGTTATTTGTAAAATCATCTGGCAGTGTAATATATAATGTATTAGTTTCCTCTTCTAAAAACATTTCAAGGGGCCATAAGCTACATATTAAAGGTTTATTTTCTATTATTTCTTCAGGTGTTCCACCTTTACCTAAACAAATAGAGTGGAGTGAACATAGAGTTTGACCATTGTTTGGCGAATAAGCACATGGACAAAGATCTATCTCATCTCCTAAATATTCCTCTGGAATTAATACATCCTCTTCTAATATTATTTTCTCTTGTTCTTCTTCTGAAAACCC
>JAGLEA010000027.1 GCA_023145315.1 Psychrilyobacter sp. | reverse complement strand
GTCACTAGATAGATCTACCTTGTATTTATGAGGGTTATCTAGTCTTCTCCTCTCGTATGCCACTTTTTCTAATTCCTTTATATACCTTTCTCTCGATTTTTTTACATCTTTTAAAAGGTTATACTCCTCAGTTATTACTCCGTCCTTTATAAATGTTTTAGTTAATTTTCTCCAGCTATAGTCCCCTCCACGAAGTTGAACTTTTTTAAATTCATATTTTTCATCTCTTAATTCAAAAGATTTATTCTCTAAAACAGAATTTTTATCACTATCTCCTGACTTTAAAGTTATTAAGTCGGCATAAGCTAATCCATTTTTATCATATATTCTATATACTTCTTTAAAACCTGGATTTGATATCTTTATTATATCTTCTGAAAGTTTAATAACCGCTTCATCATCTACTTCTACTATTTTATAAACACCACCAAAACAAGGATTTGATTTACTCACAGCAATAGCATCTCCTACTCCATAAGAATCCACTTCTGCTCCCTGTTCTTTTAATGCTTTAATTAATTTTTCATCCAATCCATTTGTTAGAACTATCTGTGCTTTTTTTAATCCTGCTTTATCTAGTTCTTTTCTACAAAATTTTGATAAATATGCTAAATCTCCAGAATCTATACGAATACCATAAGTTCCCTCGTAGCTATCATCAATTTTATTTTCTTTGAAAGACTCAATGGCATTTTTAATCCCCATTTTTTTTGTATTATAAGTATCTATCAGTAGTATTAATGGATTATTCCCTTCTTTTCTACTCTTTACAAATTCGTTAAAAGCTTGTTTTTCTGCCTCTTGTCCAACACCAAATGTTTGAATAAATGAATGTGCCATAGTACCTACACTTTTAATTCCATATTTATATTCTGTCATAATATTAGAGTGAGTAAGGCATCCGCCAATATAGGCTGCTTTATTACCTTCTACTGCCGAGCTAAACCCATGAGCTCTCCTACTTCCAAATGATAATACCGGGGTTGGATATGCTGCTCTCGTTATCATTGATGCTTTAGTCGCTATAGCCATCTGCATATTCATAATGTTTAATATAGGTGTTTCTAGTATTTTAGCTTGTATCAATGGCGCCTTTATAGTTATAATCGGTTCATTAGGGTAAGCTATCTCCCCATCCCTCATTCCATATAATTCCCCTGTAAATTTTAGATCTACTAGATACTCTAATAGATCATCTTCATCTATTATTTTTGAAAAATATTTTCTTTTTTCTTCTTTATTCGTATTATTCAAAACTTCTACTAATCTTAGAACTTCTTGAACACCTGAAATAACTGCAAATCCTCTATTTTCTGTTTTTCTAAAATACATATCAAAAACAGCCACTTTTTCTTCCATTTTTGCTTTTAAAAAAACATGACTTTCTGTATATTGATACCTATCAGAATTTATAACATGTGCAAATTCACTTAAAATATTTTCATTCATCATAGTTAGTCTCCTATAATCTCCAATTAAAATTTACAAATGGCATTACTGGTAAAACACCGTTTTTGGCAAAATTTATTAGTCCTATTTGTATTCCATCTATCTCATCTGCAAAATTAAGTACTCCTAACTGAAAAAATGCTTTTTTTGAATTATTAATTACCCCTAACTCATAGCTCCCGCTATTTTTCGAATAATTTATAATCCCAATTTTTAGTCCTTTAAAATCAGTAGTCATATTATATGGCCCAATTAATAATCCCTTACTATCTCCACCATGAATATTAGCTAAACCTAAACCAACACCCCTAAATTTCTTATTAACCTTATTAACAATTCCAGCTCCAAGGAATACTCCACCTTGTAGTCCTGTAAACTCATCTACATCTCCTGCAAGCATATTAAAATCTACTCCTACAACTTTTTCTGTTGTACCGAACAAAATTGGAATACGCAGTCCTTTTACCGTTTCTCCACTCATTAGATTTAGTGTAGGAGTCACTCCAACTTGGAGATAAGTTGTTTTTCCATAACTAGTAGCAACTATACTTAACATTAAAGTAAATATTAAAATTATTTTTCTCATATTTTTCTCTCCTATAGTTCTGTTTCAAAAAAAACAGTTATATTATTTGATCCGCCATCTACACCATTTACGTTCCCAAAGATACCAGAACGATGAGAAACTCCAAATCCTAAATATGTATCTTCTAAATATTCTATTCTAGTGATATCTCTAGCATTAAAAGATGCTGTAATATCTATATAATTTAGATAGTTTGATTGATTCTTCCCGTATAGATTATATCTTTCTAAATTAGTTACTCTATTCATATATGAAACACCTTCTGATATTCCTACCCTTGTTCTAACATATTTATCCCACGGAAATTGTGTCCAATATATCTTTATTCCAAAATTTATTTCATAGGAGTTTTTTTCTGTATAATAACCCTTATCCTCAGGTTTTAAACTTGGATCATTACTATCGTAGTTGTCAGTATGAACTACAAAACTACTCTGAAGAGTTATGTTTATTGGGAGGTCTAATACTTGTTTAAACACATATCGTTCTACTTGTAGTCCCATTATTTTCCCATCGTATGGCCCTCTTTCTCCACCTCTAAGAGTTATTATCTCACCTAGGTCAGCAGCTGTTGCTACTCCAAATAAAGGTCTAATAATATATTTTTTTCCTTCTACTTGGAAAGCTTTTTTATTCTTTTCCCTACTTTTATTGCTTTCTATATCCATAGAATACAAATTTAATGAAAATAAAATCATTAAACAAATTATACTTTTTTTCATTTCTTTTCTCCTCTTTAAATTACTTTTTTCCCTTTTAGTATATCACAAGTCAAGCTTTTATTAAATAAAGTTAATAAGTCTTTTCTATTTATGATATAATTAATTTGAGGTGGCATTATGAAACAAAATTTGATTTTAATAGGGTTTATGGGTAGTGGAAAATCCACAGTTGGAAGGGAATTAGCAAGATCTCTTCATATGAACTTTGTAGATACCGATCACTATATAGAAAATAAAGAAAATATGAAGATAAAGGACCTTTTTACAAGAAGAGGGGAAGAAAAATTTAGAAAATTAGAGAGTAAGTATGTTCAAGAGATCTCACAGATGACCCATACTATCATTTCTACAGGTGGTGGAGTAGCTAACTCTGATGCCAACATGAATGCACTGAAAAAAAATGGATTTGTTGTATACCTTGATTGTGCAATTGATTGCCTAGTTGAACGCGTATCTAGAAGAAACACGAGACCATTATTAAATGGATTTATCGATCAACATGCTCGTGTTGTAGAGCTTTTAAATTCACGAGTAGGAAACTATAGAAAACATAAAAACACTAGTGTTTTTATAAATTCAAAAACTAATTTAGAAGATACTGTGGCACTTATAAAAAAATTATATATTAATTTTGATTAAAATTTTAGGGGGAAATAATTATGAATAAAGATTTTTTAATGGAACTGTTAGATACTTCTTCACCATCTGGTCTTGAAAAAGAAGTTCAACTTGTATGGATGAATTATATGAAAGAATTCTCACATAAAGTAGAGAGTGATAACGTAGGAAATGCTTATGCAGTATTAAATCCAGAAGCAGAATTTAAAATTATGATAGCTGCCCATGGTGATGAGATAGGATTTATGGTGAAAAATATAGATTCTAATGGTTTTATTTTCTTAGAAAAATTAGGTGGAATAAGTCCTAAGATAGCTGTGGGAATGAAGATTAAATTCCTAGGTGAAAAAGAGATCGTAGGTATAGTAGGAGCTAATGCAGAGCATCACGGTGGAGTAAAAGAAAAACTTACTATAAATGATATCTATGTGGATTGTGGATTTAAAAATAAAGAAGAAGCTATAAACTTTTTGAATATAGGAGATATGGCAGTCTACAAAAGAAGTGCAGAACTTCTACAAAATAATATGATAGCTGGTAAAGCACTCGATAACAAAACTGGAAGTTTTATTATCGCAGAAGTTATGAAAAATTTATCTAGCAAAAAATTAGATATCGGAGTTTATGCAGTCAATACAAGTTGTGAAGAAACAAACCAAGGAGGAGCATATTTTGCAGCTTCTAAAATTAAACCAAATTTATCTATTGCATGTGATGTTACCTTTGCCACAGATTATCCTGGTGTAGATACCAAAGATCACGGGGAATACTCATTAGGAGGAGGTCCAGTACTAGCAAAGGGATCACAAATCAATATAAATATAAATAAAAGTTTAGAAGAATCAGCTAGTGAATTAGGGATAAAGTTACAATACGAACTAACTCCTAGAAGAACAGGAACAGATGCCGACACTATCAAATTCACTGGAAAGGGTGTTCCAGTAGCACTAGTTTCTCTACCTCTGAGATATATGCATTCTCCAGTAGAAACAGCTAGTTTTACCGATATGGAAGATGAGATTAATCTACTGACTCACTTTATATTAAATTTAAAACCTAATTTCAATATGAACCCTATAGAAGGTTAGAAGTAACAAAGATTGATAAACTCCGTATTGATATCGATACCATTGTTAAGGAAATCGAGGGGGCAAAATAATGATACTTGAGAATAAATTAGATATTACAGATCAGGTAGAACTTGCAAGGGTAGAAGAAAAAATAACTAAACAAAAAGCTAAACAACTATTTGATTCAGGAGATATTACCAAGGTAGCCATGGGTACTTTTGAAGGACTTATCTACATTCATAATTATCTATTTAATGATATCTATGATTTTGCAGGAAAAATTAGAATGGTTAATATTGCCAAAGGGTATTTTAGGTTTGTTCCTGTTATGTATCTAAAGCCATCATTAGAAAATATTGATAAGATGCCTCAAAACACTTTTGATGAAATCATTGAGAAATATGTTGAGATGAATATTGCCCATCCTTTCCGAGAGGGTAATGGTAGGGCTACTCGTATTTGGCTGGATTTAATCCTAAAAAAAGAGATAAAAAAAGTAATAGATTGGAATCTTGTAGATAAAGAAGAGTATCTATCTGCTATGGAGCGTAGTGTAGTTAAAGATATTGAGATTAAATTTCTATTAAAACAAGCACTTACAAATAAAATTGATGATCGTAACCTCTTTATGAAAGGGATTGATGTGAGCTATCACTATGAGGGCTATACTCAATTCAAAACGGTGGAGGTATAGTTAGAGGTTTACACAAAACATGAGACAGTCCATTAAAAAAAAAGCAGAAATTCATATGAA
>JAGLEA010000269.1 GCA_023145315.1 Psychrilyobacter sp. | reverse complement strand
CTATTAAGTTGTCTCCTAATTCTACCCTTTCTATACTTTGAAACCTTTTTCCTATTTTAGAAGTCGTTGTGTGGATATCTTTTACATCTTTACTTACTGTATCAATATGTTTTGATAAGCTATCCCATCTTAATGTGTATCTTTTAAACTCTGTACCTAATTTCATTAGTTCTTCCTGAATTACATGAGCATGTTTTTCCCTTTCAGCATTCTGTAATACCACTTGAAGTGTTGTTAATATTGCCATCAAAGTCGTAGGAGAACAAACCCATATTTTTTTAGATTGAGCATACTCTACTAAATCTGGATGGTATGCATTGATTTCAGCAAATATTGCTTCTGCAGGTAGAAACATGATTGCTTGAGATGATGTTTCACCTGGAATAATATACTTATTAGCTATTGCATTCACATGTGATTTAATATTAGTTTTAAATAATTTTTTCGCTTCATTTCTCTCATATTCTGTTGATTCTCTATCAGTCATTCTCTTATAATTTTCTAATGGAAATTTAGAGTCTATTGCTATTGCTCCTACAGGTTCTGGTGCAAATAATATTGAATCTACTATTGTTCCATTTGATAATAGATGTTGAGTTTTAAAAGTTTTATCATTTTTTTCTCCAAATACAGAGTATAACACTTGATTTAATTGTACTTCTCCAAATATTCCTCTACTTTTTTTATCTGTTAACACATCTTGAAGAGATACAATATCAGTTGATAAACTGTCTATTTTTTTTTGTGCTTCATCTATTTTTGATAATCTCTCTAAGATATTAGAAAATGTTTTATTAGTCTTTTCAAATCCTTCTCTTAGTTTATCTTCTACCTTTTCGTTTATTTTATCTAGTCTCGTCGATACATTCTCATTTAACTTATCAAAATTTATTTTTAACCCTGATTCTAATTGATTTTTAAAATCATTCATGTCTTTATTCAGCTTTTCTTTTAATTGATTAGAGCTAGTCACCGTATTTTCTGTTACTTGCGACAACTTTTCTTGGACATTTTTTTCAATCTCTCCTAATTGCTTGACTAATTTTTCATTTATACTATCTAAACTTTTATTTACTACTTCTTTAAATAAATGTATCTCTTTTGTCATATTAGTTTTTAGAAGATTTGAACTTTCCATACTTTTTTTAGAACTATCGTCTAATTTTTGTTGTACCTTTATCTCTAAGTTTCCAAACTTTTCAACTAAATTTTCATTCATCGAGCTTAGTGTTTTATTTGTCTGTTCTTTGAAAACATTTATATTTGATGTTATGATTTCTTTTAAGGAGTTAGCACTTTTAGTAGAGTTTTGAGTTGTTTCATTTAGTTTTTGCTCTACTTTTCTTTCTAACTCTACAAATTTAACTGTCATTACTTGATTATTTTCACCTAGTGTTTTTATCACTTCCTGGTTATTTTTTCCTAATTTTTCATTAATACCACTAATCTCTTTTGCAATATTTAATTTTACACTATTCTCAACTGTAGAAGGAATAATATTTAGTTTTTCCTCTATTCCTTTTAGCCTACCTTCTAAATCACTATTATCTACTGTACCTGTCACACCTTTACTCTTCAAACTGAGTAACTGCAATACTATTACAATCACTATAGCTCCTATTAATATTATATCCATATTTACCTCCATATTATTTTATAACATCTTAGTTTAACATTTTTTTAATTAACTGTTAAGTTATTTTTAAATTTTCGTTTTATTTTTTCCTATAACTCAATGCTTCCATTATATGAGCTAATTGAATGTTTTCTACACCTTCTAAATCTGCAATAGTCCTACTTACTTTTAATACTTTATCGTAACTTCTACCCGAAAGTCCAAAAGTATCTATAGAGTCAATGAGTATCTTCTTTGTATTATCATCTAGCTCACAATAAGTTTTCATCTCTTTAGGAGTCATATTTCCATTTATTCGTGAACTTCCAAATCGTTTCCATTGAATTTTTCTAGCTTTATTTACTCTTTTGCGTATTTCTTCTGAAGATTCTCCAGTTTCAAAACCTCCTAGTTCTTCTTTGGATAATTTTTTTATCTCTAAGTATAGGTCTATACGATCTAATAATGGCCCAGATATTTTATGTTGATACCTTTGAATCTGTGAAATACTACATGTACACTTATTTTCAAACAAATTACCACATGGACATGGATTAGAAGCCATTATCAAGATCATATCTGCTGGCATCTCTACACGATATTCAGCACGAGTTATAGAGATTTTTTTATCTTCTAATGGCTGACGGAGTGTTTCTAAAACCATTCGTGGGAATTCCGTTACTTCATCAAGAAATAGTACTCCATTATGAGCTAGACTAATCTCTCCTGCCTTTGGAGTTCTTCCTCCTCCTACTAATGCTACCATAGAGCTACTATGGTGTGGACTACGAAATGGTCGTTTGCTTATTATAGGCATTGATCTTGTGAGTAACCCAGCACTACTATATATTTTTGTAGATTCTATTATCTCGTCATCATTCATAGGTGGAAGTATCGTTGGTAATCTTTTTGCTAACATTGATTTTCCTGCTCCTGGAGTTCCTATCATGTAGAAGTTATGTCCACCTGCTGCTGATATCTCAATACATCTTTTTGCCTGTATTTGCCCCTTTACTTCTCGAAAATCTACTATATAGTCTGATTCTATAAACTCTTTCTCTTTAGGAGGATCTATCACTATATTTCCATTCAAAAATTCTACTACTTGGGTAAGATCTTCTACAGGTATTACTTCTACACCCTTTATCATATTGGCTTCTTCATAGTTTTCTCGTGGTAAAATAATTCCCTCTATATTATTTTCTTTAGCACAAATCACAGAGTTTATAGCTCCATCTATTTTTCTGATATCACCATTAAGAGATAATTCTCCTAACACTAAATATTTTTTCAAATTTTTACTCTCTACAACACCTAAGCTACTTAGAAGTCCTATGGCAATTGGGAGATCAAAAGATGCACCTTCCTTTCTGATTCCAGCTGGTGAAAGATTTATTACCATTCGTCTAGCAGGGAGTTCATAACCACTATTTTTAATGGCAGCTCTAACTCTTTCCTTACTCTCTGATATTGCGGCATCTGCTAATCCTACGATATTAAAGCTCGGTAATCCTGGCATAATATCTGCTTCCACTTCTAAAATATATGACTCTATCCCTATATAACTTGAACTTAATATTTTTGATACCATGATAAATCACCTCATTTTTTTATACCGTATTTTTACTTTGTTTCCTTTATGTTATCCTAATAAATTAAAACATATACAAAAAGAGGAAGTCCATTATTTGAACTTCCTCCTAAGTAATTATAAACTAACTTATTTAATTAATATATCCCCAGTCATCTCTTTTGGTACTTCTACACCTAATACAGTTAGGATTGTAGGAGCAAAGTCTGCTAATTTTCCATCTTTTACTTCTGCACCCTTATATCTATTTGACACCAAGATAAATGGAACATCATTTGTTGTATGAGCAGTAAATGGAACATGTGATTTAGGATCTTCCATTAGATCTACATTTCCGTGATCTGCTGTTATCATTAATACACCATCTAATTCTAACATCTTATCTGCAACTTTTTTTACACACTCATCTACTACTTCTACAGCTTTTATAGCAGC
>JAGLEA010000268.1 GCA_023145315.1 Psychrilyobacter sp. | reverse complement strand
AAAAAATACATAAGAATAGCAGATAGAAAAAGAGCTATAGAAGATGCTATATCACTAGCAACCAAAGATGACATAATCTTAATAGCAGGGAAGGGTCATGAAGATTATCAAATAATAGGACGAGAAAAGATACATTTTGATGATAGAGAGATAGCTGGAGAAGCAATAAAAAACATTAAAAATTAAATTTTAGGAGGATAAAGTGTTTATAATACAAAAAATAATATCAAATATATTTATATCACCAGGGATATTTATAATAGCGCTTCTACTTATATTAATATTTTCTCTAAGAAAAAAGAGGACTTTGAGTAGGTTATTACTAATAAAAATTATAATATTAACTTATTTACTTTCTATTGAGCCAGTAAAAGATATGATTATTCAACCGTTAGAAAAAAAGTATAATCCCATAACTAATGAACAGCTAAAGACAGGAGATTCCTACATAGTATTAGGTGGTGGTATATATGATAACGCTCCTACAAGTTTAGGTGAAAATACAGGTATTCCTAGTAAAAGTGCAATGTATAAAATAGTAGAAACTGTTAAACTATACAAAATTTATCCTATGAAAATTATAATTTCAGGTGGCATAGTATATAGTGGTGAGAAATCAGAGGGAAGTGTATATAAAAACCTAATGATTAGTTTGGGAGTTCCTAAAAATGATATAATAGTAGAAGGAAAAAGTAAAACTACTGCTGAAAATGCTAGATTTACTAAGGAGATTATGAAAGATTTAAAACTTAAAAAAGCAATTCTAGTAACATCAGCAACTCATATGAATAGGTCAGTATACATTTTTGAAAAATATGGTGTAGAAGTTATTCCTAATCCTACAGGTTATCAATCTAGGTACAAAGAGAGTTATGGAATTGAGAGTTATCTACCGAATTCATATAATTTTGTAGCAATTAGAAGTGCTATTTGGGAATATATAGGAATTATTTTTTATAAATTTAAGTAGGAGGATATTATGTTAATGAAAGAAGTAAAATCAATAAAGATAGCAAATAAATTTGAGATAGGTGGAGATAAGGGAAAATTTACACTACTAGCAGGGCCGTGTGCTATAGAATCTGAAGAAATGAGTATTAGAGTAGCAGGGAAGATAAAAGAAATCTGTGATAGATTAGAGATTAATTATGTATTTAAGTCATCATTCGATAAGGCAAATAGATCATCAATCCATGGATTTCGTGGAGTAGGAATAGATGAAGGGTTAAGAATTTTGAAAAAAGTAAAAGATACCTATGATATTCCTGTAATAACAGATGTACATGAGCCGTGGCAATGTGAGAGGGTCGCCGAAGTAGTAGATATGATACAAATACCAGCATTTTTATGTAGACAAACAGACCTTCTAGTAGCAGCAGCAAAAACAGGGTTGCCTGTAAATGTAAAAAAAGGACAATTTTTAGCACCATGGGATATGAAAAATGTAGTAAATAAGATGCAAGAAGCAGGAAGTGAAAACTTTATGTTGTGTGAGAGGGGAGTAACTTTTGGATACAATAATTTTGTAGTGGATATGAGATCATTCATGGAGATGAGAACATTTGGTTATCCCATAATATTTGATGCTACCCATTCTGTACAGATACCAGGTGGACAAGGGACATGTACTGGTGGAAATCGTGAATATGTATTCCCATTAATGAGAGCGGCATTAGCTGTAGGAGTAGATGGAATATTTGCAGAAGTACATGAAGATCCAGACTGTGCTCCATGTGATGGACCAAATATGCTAAAATTAGAAGATTTAGAAGAAGTGTTAAAAGTAGCATTAGAGATAGATAAGATAGT
>JAGLEA010000267.1 GCA_023145315.1 Psychrilyobacter sp. | reverse complement strand
GAAAATATGGGAGCTGAGTTAATAAAAGAAGTAGCTATAAAAGCTAATGATATAGCAGGTGATGGAACAACTACTGCAACAGTATTGGCTCAAGCTATAGTAGAAGAAGGGCTGCTAGCTATATCAGGAGGAGCTAACCCTGTATTTATAAAAAAAGGAATTGAAAAAACAACTTCTAAAGTGGTAGAACTTCTAAAAAACAAGAGTAAAAGTATACAAAGTAAGGAAGAAATTATCCAAGTAGCTACTATATCTGCATCTGATGAAACTATTGGTAAATTAATAGCTGATGCACTAGAAAAAGTAAGTGAAACAGGGATTATTACTGTAGAAGAAGCTAGTTCTTTAGAAACAACACTAGATGTTGTAGAAGGAATGCAATTTGATAAGGGATATTTATCTCCCTATATGGCTACAAATACTGAAAAAATGATTGCTATTATTGAAAATACATATATATTAATTACAGATAAAAAAATAAAAAATACACAAGAAATACTAGGAGTATTAGAAGAGTGTATGAAGGACGGGAAACCACTTCTAATTATCGCTGAAGAGATAGAAGTAGAAGTATTAAATACACTAGTTGTAAATAAACTGCGTGGAACTTTAAATGTAGTAGCTGTGAAACCACCTGCATTTGGTGACAGACGAAAATCAATCTTAGAAGATATAGCAGTATTAACAGGTGGAACTATGATATCAAGTGAAAAAGGAATGGAATTATCTGAAACTAGAATAGAACACTTAGGAAGAGCAGTAAAAGTAAAAATTACTCAAGACAGTACTGTTATCGTTGGAGGATTAGGAGCTAATGAAGAAGTTTTATCACGAATCAAACAAGTGAAAACTCAAATTAATGAATCTACATCTGAATATGATATAGAAAAATTACAAGAAAGGTTGGCAAAATTATCTGGTGGTATAGGCGTTATACGTGTAGGAGCGACTACCGAAACGGAACTTAAAGAAAAAAAATTAAGGATTGAAGATGCATTAAATGCAACTAAGGCTGCTATAGAAGAGGGAGTAATACCAGGAGGCGGAGTAGCATTACTAGAGGTAGTAAAGGAATTAGAAGAGCTAGATTTAGGTGAATCTAATGAAGAAAAAATAGGAGTACAGATTATTAAAACAGCTCTCCTAGCACCATTTAAGCAAATAATAAAAAATGCTGGGTTAGATGAAAAAAAAATATTAGAAGAAGTGCTAAAATCAGAAAAAAATATGGGGTTTGATGCTCTAGGTGAAAAATATGTAAATATGATGGAGTTAGGAATAATAGATCCTACAATGGTAACTAGATCTGCAATTCAAAATGCTTCATCTATAGCAGCACTAATATTAACGACAGAGGTATTAGTAGGAGAAGAAAGAAGGGAAGAGGAAAATCAAGCAATGCCAATGATGTAGAAGAGAAGAATTTCATAAAATTCTTCTCTTTTTATAAAATTATATATCCTATAAAACCAGATGATACTATTAAGATTACAGGATTAATTTTTTTCTTATAAGCTATTAAAAAGACTATAATAGATATACTTATAGTTTTCATCTCAATTCTACCTTCTACTATCCAAGTAACTTTTGCTATCATATAACCAGCATATAAAATAAGCCCAGCTGTTAAAGACTTCAAGATAAAAAATATAGATTTTTTGTATAGATTGTCTTCTAATTTCTTTAGTATCTTCACAAGTATGAGCATAACTATGATAGATGGTAGTGCTAGTGCAAAGGTAGCTACTATAGCTCCAGGAAGTCCAGCCACTTTATTTCCTACAAATGTAGCAGTATTCATAGCAATGGCACCTGGGGTCATCTGTGATATGGAAAGAACATCAAAAAATTCATTATAGCTCATAAATCCATTTTTTTCTAATTCTCGTTGTAAAAGCGGGATAGATGCTAGTCCACCTCCAAAGTTGAATAATCCAATCTTAAAGTACATAGTAAAAAGTTTTAGAAGTGTATAAAAATATTCCACTTATCTCACCTCCAAAATAGATCTAACTTTATTTGGTAAGAAATAAGTGAATAGAGTTCCAATAATTCCACCGAGGATAATAAGTAATATAGGGCTTATCTTAAATATAAGTAGAAGGGTAAAACCTACAAAAAATAAAATATAACTAATATAAGATACAAAATTATTTTTACATATTTTGAATACTGAACTACAAATAAGTCCAACAATAGCTCCTCTAATCCCTAAAAAAACTTTATGAATAATAGG
>JAGLEA010000266.1 GCA_023145315.1 Psychrilyobacter sp. | reverse complement strand
TCTTCATTGTCTAAGATCTGTAATTCATTTTTATCACTTACAACTAAATTATTTGACTCAATCTCTGGGGCCTCTGTCGGTGCCATTATTATATGATCGCTATACTTTTTAATATATTCCTCATACTTAATTTTATTTCTACCAAATAAAGTTTTAATTACTTCTTTTTCTTCTCCAGCCTCTAACAACTTATTAATTTTGTTTATTTTGTCTTCTGTGGTCTTCCTAAGTTTCATTTAAGTGCCTCCTATAACATCTTATAAACTTCTATACGATTGATTTAACTTATTCCTTTCTTATTGCTAGAATAATATAATAATAATATGATAATAACATTTAGGTTGTTTTATTACTTGAGATAACAGAAGTAAATATAATCACCCTTAACTTAATTTCTGTTACTTAAGATAATAATGCAATTGCAAAGTTATTATGTTGGTTTTGATCATAACCATTGTTATCATTATGTTTTAACTGGTGCTATTATAATATAATATTAATATAATGATATTGCAACTATTTTATTTTTTTCAATATCAAGTTTAGAGTTATGGGAGGTGCTTTGCACCTCTTAAAAACTAAGGTATTAATTTTTTTGAAAAAAAAGTTGATATCTAATAACAGCTTAATTTAATTTTCTACTTATAAAGTATAGATATTAAAGACAATGATTTTTTAATAGTATTGATTTATTATAAACCTTGATATATAATGATTATAGGGAGATGATAATATGAAAAATAGAGAACTCATTGACTTTATATTATTGGATGAGAATTATGGAAACAGCTCATTGAATAATATTAGTCAAGATTTACCAGAAGAAGTAAAAAAGGCTGAGGAATTAATTTTCAAATATTACGAAAATTTAAAAGGTGAGTTAAAAGAAAATAGAAAAACAAAAACTTTTGAAGCTTATGATTTAGAAAACGAAATTATTAAAAGAACTATGGAATATGAAAACATCCGTCAGAGCCAAGCAATAAGACACCTTATAAGAATTGGATATATGGAGCTGACTGGATACGATAGGACAGAAAGTTTTATGAGAATTGAAAGATTAAAAAGAGAATTTCTAAAGAAAGTGTAACGCCATTTATGGCGTTTCCTTCTTAACTTGATTATAAGTGATTAATAAGCAGAAAAAAAGGAGGTGAAAATCAATTGAATAAGATAATAAAATATAATAAAAAAATGATCATATCTGGAGGAATATTTGAACTTTATGAATATGATGAATTTCAATTTTTAGGATTAGATCGCTCTGGAGGAACTGGAGGTCGATTAAAATACAATAAATCAGAAAAAAAGGAAGAACATAGAGAATCAACTATGAGAAAGGCTAAAATAACGATTAAGAGGCTCGTATCGTCAAATATTGGAACTTTTAGCAAATTCATCACACTAACCTTCAAAGAAGATGTGAAATGTCTTAAAACGGCAAATTATGAGTTTAAGAAATTTAAACAAAGATTAAACTATCAACTAGAAATTAATTTAAAATATTTATGTGTTCCTGAATTTACAAAACAAGGAAGAGTTCATTATCATGTGATAATGTTTAATCTCCCCTATATCAAAAGTAATGATTTAAGTGATATTTGGGAGAACGGATTTATTAAAATTAATAAAATAAAATCTTATAGAAATATTGGATCTTATGTTTCAAAATATTTAGTTAAACATAATGGAATTATGGAAGGAGAAAAAAGTTATTTTACTAGTAGAAATTTAAAGAAACCTAAGGAACTTTTAAACGCAAAAGAGATAAACCAGTTCGTAGCTGTTTTATCTCCAAAAAGCATTACGTTTAATGAACGATTTCAGAATGAATATGTTCAACTAAATTATACGCAATATAATTTACAAGGTCAAATGTTTTAGATTTTTAATAGTGAATAAAATAAATAAATTCTTTCTTTTTTATTCTTTTAAGTCTTTTAAAGTCTTTTAGTGGACTTTAACGCTTACAGCCTGTAAGGATAGAACTTCAATATGACAACAAATTATACGGTAACATGACAACAAATTATACGGTAACATGACAACAAATTATACGGTAACATGACAACAAATTATACGGTAACTTTTTTTTAAAAATATAGCAACACATTTTGATTATTGTTGTTCTTTTTGTTACACTACTAATATAATAATTTATCTTAAAATTATGGAGGAGAATATGAGTAAAATAAGGATTCATAAAGAAATAAATTTATTACCTATAAAAATGGGAAAAGAAAACCTCATAAATGTATTCTATGGCTTATTAGAAAAGTATAACAGGCAAATAGAGTATGAACCATTAGAGGTTTCAAAAAGTGAATTATGGAGCCTTGCAGGGTTTAAAGGGGATTATAACTATGCATATATACAGGATCTTATTAGAGATCTAACAACGTCGAATACCTATAATGTAAATTCTATTGATTCCAGTATATCTACAATAAGTGGTTCAATGTTTATAATAACTCATTATCCAGATGGAGGAGTTAAAATAAATGTTCCTGAAGATTTTAGAAAGTTAATTTTTTACAAAAAAGATATTGATTTAATGACAAAGGCTAAACATAAAAAAAAATTAACTATTCAAGAATTAGACTATTGGGATAGAGAAGGAAAACAAAAAAGTAAATTTTTAGTTCTTTTAAAGAAAGCAGATATTTTAGGGATAAAAGGGAAGTATAATAAAAGATTATATGCCTTACTTACACAATTTAATAAAACAGGTGTATATATATCTAAATGGGAAATTTTTAAGGAAATTTTGGAAATACCAAATTCTTATAAAGCATCAAATATAGAACAGCGAGTTTTTAGTAAGGCTAGAAAAGAATTATTAAAAGTTGGAATTGAAATAACTAAAATAACTAAAATAAAAAAAGGTAGATCAATAGATAGAATAGAAATGTTTTTTAAAACGGATGAAAAGATTAAATATAAAAGGTTACAAAGTGTAGAGCCTTGTAATGAATTGTTGGAAGAGCTTAAAACGGATAAGAGGGGATCAATAGATCTAGAGTTAATTAGATACAAAAAAGAAATTCTTGAAATAGCTAAAATTAAATATAAAAATAACTATAAGTTAAGATCAAAAATAAATGGTGCTGAAAGTTTAGATATTCTAGAAAAACTGATTCAAGAACATAATTTGGCGAATTAATTTGATATATTGGGACTATTACGAAAGTTCCCTAATATTCATTTTGGAACTTTCGTAAAT
>JAGLEA010000265.1 GCA_023145315.1 Psychrilyobacter sp. | reverse complement strand
GAAAAATTAAAAGAAAAATTAGATAGTTACAGACCCCTTCCAAAAGAAGTTCTAAAAAATCTCCATGAGGATATGGTTTTAAGATGGACATACAATTCTAACGCCATTGAGGGAAATACCCTTACTCTAAAAGAAACTAAAGTAGCTTTAGAAGGGATAACAATCGGTGGGAAAACTCTAAGAGAACATTTTGAAGTGATAAATCATAGAGAAGCTATAGAATTTATAGAAGAACTGGCTAAAACAAATACTTTATTAAAAGAACAAGATATAAAATTAATACATTCCTTAGTGCTAAAAAATATAGACCTTAAAAATTCTGGAAGATATAGGCAAAATAATGTAATTATTAGTGGGGCTGAACACACTCCTCCTAGTTTTTTTCATCTATCAGAAGAAATGGAAAGTTTTATGAAATGGTATAAAACTCAAGGGTTATCTTTACATCCTGTGGAAAGAGCAGCTAGAGTTCATGTAGATTTTGTCGGAATCCATCCGTTCATAGATGGCAATGACAGAACGGCAAGACTTCTTCTGAATTTAGAATTAATAAAAAGTGGATATCCACCTATTATTTTAAAAGTAGAAGATAAATTAAAATACTATGAATCACTAGATTTAGCCCACACTAAGATGGATTATACATTATTTATAAAATTGATATTAAATGCTGTAGAAGAAAGTTTCAAACCATACTTCTATGCTTTAGGAGTAGAGTAGGGTATGATGAGATTTAGAAAATAGTAAAAATAAATAGTGAATTAAAAAGAGTAGAAAACATATAGTTTTCTACTCTTTTTTTTGGTGATGCTAGATATCAGCTATTTTAGTTTTTTTCTAAATTGGATAATAGTTATAGGTAGTAAAATAACTATTATTAAAAGTATATAAATTTGAAGAAGTCCTGCATGTATAATAGTTATGTCAAATGCTGCAGAACTAAGAAATAAAAAATCCCATAAAATATGAAAAATAATAAGTGGAACTAAATTATTAATTTTAAGAGCAAGTGGAATAAAAAAAAGTGCAAAAATAAAAGTCATTATAAATTGTTGAATAGTTACAGAAATACTTTGTCCTCCTAAAACATTAACTGTATGTAAAAGGGCGAATCCAAAAGCTGATATTAACAAAGCAGGAATATAGTTAAATTTTTTCATAGCTCCTCTAAGTAAAATTCCACGGAATACTACTTCTTCTGAAAACCCTACAAAGATAACGGTTATAAAAATAAGTAAAATATTAGTCCATTGTTCTTTTGCAACTCCTACATGGATAGCTGAAGAAAATAGAAGGTATATGCTAAATAAAATACCAACATAGCACGGTAGAAGCCATAAAACTTGTTTTTTCTTTATCTTTCCAAACCCAATTTCTTTCCAATTAGAATACTTATAAATAAAATAAATAATAAAAATAGATGAGATTATTTCAACCCATACAAGAGTCCCCATCATAGAAGGGCCATATGTTCCACCTCTAACAAAATGCATAAAAAACATTCCTATTGCCATAAGAACGATGTAGATAAAAGTTACTAAAATTGATTTTTTGAAGTTCATTTTTCCTCCTGAAAATCATAATATTATTATGATACACTCACTTGTTTAATAGATCTAAACAATGTAGCTTCTGATGTTTTTAAGTTATACTATATTAGCTCCTAACCTTTTCATATCTTCTATAGCAACTTCTGAATCAGTAGGAGATAGATTTACTCCTCTACATCCTGAAGTTATAAGATTTACTTTATATCCTAATTTGAGAGCATCAATTACTGTAAATTTAACACAATAGTCTGTAGCTAAACCTACTATATCGATAGTATCTATATCATTTGATTTTAATAAACCATTTAATTTAGTAGGAGTTCCATTAGTATCAAAGAATCCACTATATGAATCATATTTAGGGTTTCTTCCCTTATAAATTTTATTATTGATAGGTTTCAAATTGTTATGAAGTTCAGAACCAAAAGTATTCTCAATACAATGATTAGGCCACCATATTTGAGCTATACCGTTTAGTTCTCCTAATTCTCCAATATTACCACCAGAATTACTAGCAAAACTTCCATGATTAGAAGGGTGCCAATCTAGAGTAGCAACAATAAGATCTTGGTTATCTTCATATTTCTTTACTAAATTATTAATGATAGGGATTATCTTATCAGAATCTTTCACTTCTAAAGCTCCTCCACAACAAAAATCATTTTGTAGATCTACTATAAGTAAGCATTTCATAATCGAACTCCTCCTAATCCCTAGTAATAGGGTTTCCTAAGGCATCAGTAAATGTATTCGTAGCTATCTTTATTAGATCATAAATAGTTCCTAGTCCAAATAATCCACCTGTTAATAAAAATAAAATTCCTGTTCCAACTTTTCCTGCATAAAACCTATGAATTCCTGCCACTCCGATAAATCCTATGATACATAATATTAAAGCCATTGATCTAGACTTGTCACTTGCTTGTAAAATACTCATTTCTACCTCCGTTAATTACTTTATAATATGTGTGTTTATTTTTCCATTACTTGTTTTCAATTTTATTTTGTTATCTCTATCTTCTAATTCATTGTTACTAATATTTTGAAAATTTGTTTGATTTTCACCTGTTGTTAATACTATTGATCCGTTAGAAGTTTGAATAGAGTTATTTCCTTTTAATTCTTCTATTTTTAAATCAATATTACCATTTGATGCCTTGATATTTGAATTTCTATAAAGTTTTTTAGCCACAACAGTGATATTACCATTAGAAGTCTTTAACTCTTCCACTGAATCTATATTTTTTATGTAGATATTACCGTTAGAAGTTTCAAAGTTAACAGATCCTTCTACTTTATCTGCTGTAATTGTGGCATTAGAAGTTTCAGCTTCTACATTACCTATAATATTTACCAAATAGATTCCACCATTAGAAGATTCAAGATCTAGACTACCAGTATGATTAGAAGCATTTATTTTGGAATTAGAAGTTTCTCCTTCAAAATTTAAATCTAAATCTGCAATATTAATGGGAGCATTAGAAGTTTCAACGTTTAATTCTCCGTGATAGTTTCTTGGAACTTCTAAAACAACTGAAATTTTGTTGCTCGAAAAATTAAAAAACAAGAATTTCTTAGGAGTGGTAACTTTTATATCTATTTTATTCTTTGATCCTTCCTTAGTGACATTAATTTTTTTATTAGTTTTAATATTAAGAACTATCTCTGATGAATCTGTAGGGATAACTTTGATACTAGCATTATTGATATCCAAAGAAATTTTTTCGATATTTTCGATATTGTATTTCAGAATTTGATTATTGGAATCAGAAGTTGTAGCCGAGTATGCTGTTCCAACTAGTGTAACCATGATTAGT
>JAGLEA010000264.1 GCA_023145315.1 Psychrilyobacter sp. | reverse complement strand
CCATTAGGTCCGATTAATCCGTAGATGACACCTTTTTTGAATGAATAAGAAAAGTTATTTAAAGCTTTCTTTTTAAAGTATCCTTTTGAAAGGTTATTAATAATTAGGTTTTCCATTTAGTTCCTCCTGTGTTGTTAATAATTTTACAGCTTCGTCTACCGAAACTCCTAATACAGATATATCTGAAATAAATCTTTCAACAAGACCTTTTACCATGTTGTTTTGAATTTTATTTAAGATGTCTGTATCTAGTGTTACAAATGTTCCCAAACCTCTCTTAGTAAAAGCTATCTTTTCAGCTTCTAAATCCTTATAGACTCTAGAAATAGTATTTGGGTTAACTTTTAACTTTATAGCAAAGTCACGTGTAGACAATAATTTTTCACCAGGATTTAAATTTCCTAGTGAGATATCTTTTTTAATAGAATCGATAATTTGCAAATAAATTGGAATATTCTTTTTAAATTCCATATAGACCTCCTCTCTTGCTCTAGTGAACTAGTTGTATAATACACTAGAGTGTTGAAAGTGTCAAGTTTGTTTTGAAAAAAGTACAACAAAGTAATAAAAGGATAGAAATAATATTGAAAATTTAATAATTAAACAGTATAATTATTAGTATAAAGAAAAAAATAGGAGGAGAGAGATTATGAACTATTACTTAGAAGCTTTTAGAGAATGGAATAATTTTAGTGGGAGAGCAACAAGAAAAGAGTATTGGATGTATGTACTTTTTAATACTTTCATAGCGATAGGAATAAGTTTTATAGGGATGTTGATGGATGCAAAAATATTTACAAGTATTTATAATCTAATTATATTCATACCTGGAATAGCAATAACAACAAGGAGATTACACGATAGTGGTAGGAGTGGTTGGTGGCAATTACTTTTGTTGATACCCGTAATAGGTTGGATATGGATGATAATATTGTTAGTTATGGAAAGTAAATAAATTTTATATTAGAAAGAAAGCACTGGAAAAAGGTGGTACTATGATAGTTGGATTAACAGGTGGAATAGCTAGTGGAAAGAGCACTATGAGTAGAGAATTAGAGAGGTTAGGAGCATACATAATAGATGCTGATAAAATATCTAGGGAAGTGTCTTCATCGAGTAAGATAGTAGAAGAGATAGGTAGGAAATTAGGTGAAAAAGTTATTGTTAATAATAAAGTCGATAGAAAAAAGTTAAAAGAAATTATATTTAACAATAAAGAAAAAAGAGAACTCCTAAATGTTATAATGCATCCTGCTATAGTGAAAAAGATGGAAGAAGAGATAAAAAAAAATTCTAATAGAAATATTATAATTTTGGATATTCCACTATTGTATGAAGCAAAACTAGAATATTTGTGTGATAAAACGCTACTAGTATGGACGGAAGAGGAAATACAAGTTAAAAGAATGATCAAAAGAGATAATATAAGCATAGAACTAGCCAAAAGTATAATTGACTCTCAAATGTCTTTGGAAATAAAAAAAGAAAAATCAGACTATTTAGTAGAGAATAATAGCGGAATCAAAGAATTAAAAAGAAAAATAGAGATTATATATGATATAATACAAGATGTATTAAAAGTTGTTTACTAAAAATGTAAAAAATAGAAAGTAAATATAGTGAAAGAACAAAAAAAACAAATTAAAAGAAAATAGGAGAGAAGATGAAAAAAACATTAATGATTTTAGCTGCTATAACGATAGTATTTACAGGATGTACAAATACAGGATCAAAAGAGAATGAAAAGAAT
>JAGLEA010000263.1 GCA_023145315.1 Psychrilyobacter sp. | reverse complement strand
ACCTGCAACTATTGAGTGGGAGTAAGTAAGACATAAAAACAAGCTACCCACGGGTAGCTTGTTTTTATGTCTCTAGTATATTGTAAAGTGTCTCTCTAAACTCATTATCGTTACTAACTTTTCTCTTTTTTGGTCCCTTTGTCCTTCCACCTTTAGCTCTTATCTTTGCACTCATATGTCTTGAAAACATCAGTGAATCAATATTAAATTTATTATAGGTAAATCCATTAGGGTGTAAAACACTATGAGTTTTTTCTAAAATTATAGTCGCTAAACCATAATCTTGTGTGATTACAATATCGTCCTTTGTAGCTATTCTCAGAATTTCTAAATCTACAGAGTCTTCACCTTTTTCTACTTGGATGACTTTAAAATCACCACGTAATTCATGGGCAGTATCTACTACCATAACTACTTCTAATCTGTGTATTTTTCCTGCTTCTACACATATAGTTTTTACTCCTTTTGGACAGGCATCAGCATCTATTACTATTCTCAATGTTTCCCTCCTAAATTTTATATATATTTCCCTAACTCCGCTCCTAATAGAGCAATAAACATTCCTAGAAAATTGTTTAAAAGAATATTTATAATTGCATATTTTACCTTTCCTTGCTCAAATAACTTAAAAGTATGGAGAGCATAACTTGAAAAAGTAGTTAGAGCTCCTAAAAACCCTGTTACAAGAAATAGTTTTAAGTGCTCACTCCCAAAGTGATGTGTAAACATACTATACGAAAATCCAATGATAAATAAACCAACTAAGTTAACACCTAGTGTTCCAAATGATATATGATGCTTTATTTTTTTATTAATCTCTTTATCTATTTTATACCGACAGATAGCTCCTATTGATCCACCAATAGCAACAAAAATAATATTAAGAATCATACTATTTCCCCTCCTTATATAAATGAAGAAAATGTTTTTTTATTATATAAGTTGTAAATTTAGCTCCTAAAAATGCAAAAAGAACTCCAAATAGGTTATTTGCCAAAAGATTTATTCCTGCTAGTAAAAAGTTTCCCTTTTCAATAAGAAGAAGGGTAGCATAAGCGTAGCTAGAAAAAGTAGTCAAAGCTCCTAAAAACCCTGTGATAATAAAGGGATTAAAACGCGTATGAATAATATCATGATAGAAAATTACAAATACAATACCAATAATCAAGCAACCAACTAAGTTAACGGCAAGTGTTCCAAGGGGAAGCTCCCCGGGGTAGTTGTTTGTGATGAAAAAATCTATAAGATATCTAGAAACAGCTCCTAAAGCTCCTCCAATTCCAATAAAAATTAAATGTAACATTATGTCCTCCTAAGTTTATTTATATAAAATTGTATCATAGATAAATATTAAATCATATTATTAAAGTTACCAAAGACTATAATCGGTGGAAAAATAGGGGTAAAAATGGTAATATTATAAATATAAAATATGGGAGGTAGTGGAAATGGATATGTTTAAAAAGTTTTGTAGTGGTGGAGGCTGAACTTCTAAAATAGGACCGGGTGTTCTATCGAAGGTACTTGCACACATTCCAAAAGTATATGATGAAAATCTACTTATAGGGTTTGATAGTGCTGATGATGCTGCAGTATATAAAATAAGTGATGATAAAGCACTTATACAAACATTAGATTTTTTCACTCCTGTAGTAGAAGATCCGTACACATATGGTAAGATAGCAGCTGCTAACTCTCTAAGTGATGTATATGCCATGGGAGGGACTGTTCTAACAGCTCTAAATATAGTGTGTTTTCCAGAAAAATTAGATCCAAATATATTAGGGGAAATTTTACGTGGAGGAGCAGAAAAAGTTATGGAATCAGGTGGGATTTTGAGTGGTGGTCACTCTATAAATGATGAAAATCCAAAATATGGTCTTTCTGTAACTGGAATAGTTCATCCTGATAAAGTTATAGCTAACAATACATGTAAAATAGGTGATAAATTAATATTAACCAAACCATTAGGGATTGGAATAGTAACTACGGCTCACAATGTAGGAGAAGCTAATGATAGATCGTATAGAGAAGCTATAAGATTAATGGAAACTCTAAATAAATATTCAGCAGAAAAAATGTCTCATTATGAAGTTAATGGATGTACAGATATTACAGGGTTTGGATTTTTGGGACACCTATCTGAAATGCTAAACGATGAAATAAGTATAATAATAGAAAGTAAAAAAGTACCTTATATTGAGGAAGCTTTTGAATATGCAAGTGAATTTTTGATTACATCAGCAGGACAAAAAAACAGGAAACATCTTGGAGATAAAGTGAATTTGAGAGATATTGGTTTTGCAATGGAAGAGATATTATTCGATCCACAAACATCTGGGGGACTCTTAATTTCTGTAGCTTCTAAAGATGCAGTAGCACTTTTAGAAGACTTAGAAGAACTAGATATCAAATCTAGCTTAGTGGGAGAAATAGTAGAAAAGGGAGAACATAGAATAGAAGTATATTAAAATTAAAAAAGGAGTGAGACAATGAAAAAAATAATATTTTTAGGAATGGTATTTTTATTACTTGTTGGGTGTACTTCACAAGAGACAAAAAAAAGTAGTGAAACGACTTTGAGAGTAGGAACTGTAGCACCATTAGAAATGTCAACTTGGATGTACGGAACTAATATGTTAACAAAAGATTCAAAAATAGTGGTCTCTTTAATAGCAGATAAAAATATAAAGCTAGATGATTATAATGGGAAAAAAGTAGAAGTAACGGGAGAATTAAAAGAGGGGTATCCAATAGACGGAGGACCGGAATATTTAGAAGTTAAAACTATAAAAATAATAAAATAAATATGTTTTGCTAAGGTAAATAATAGAAAATGGATACTAAATTTAGTATCCAT
>JAGLEA010000262.1 GCA_023145315.1 Psychrilyobacter sp. | reverse complement strand
TACCAATTAAGGTACCCTCTATTAAAAACTTATCTCCACACTCTTTTTTCTTCTCTAGCAAGTTCATCTAACATATTATTATTCATTTTATTTAACACCAATAAAAAAACTTCTAACTCTTTCTCCGAGATTTCCTTTGTTAAAACTAATTTTTCTATATTGATTAAACCGTTTATTTCTTCTACAATTTTTTTTGCTTTTGCAGTACAAATTAATTTGTAATATCTTGGATTTTCTATATTTCTTTCTCTTGTAATATATTCATTTTCCATTAACTTTTTTATTGATTTTGTCGTAGTTGCCTTGTTTATGTCTAATTTTAAACTTATTTCTTTCTGGGAAATATCGCAGTCATTTATGATAGATCTTAATATTAGGTATTGTCCTTCACCTAAACAAACTTCACCTAAATATCTATCTATAAACTTTTTAATATTATGTGCTAATTTTCCTACTTGGTATCCTAAGATTCTTTCCACACTATTCCTCCAATAAATAATTTATAGTATATTTATTATGCTACACTAAGAATTGACTTTTTTTTCAACGAGATAAATGTAATTATTCCTACAACAAGGTCACTAATTGGAGCAGCCATCCATACACCATTCAATCCAAATATCTTAGGAAGGATGATTAGTAGTGGTAGAAAAATTATAAACTGTCTTAATAAATTAAGTGTTGTAGACAATTTAGAAAGCCCTATAGCTTGGAAATAGTTAGAACCAATAATATAAACTGCATTAAAGATCAAAAACCCTAAATATATTTTCATTCCATTAGATCCAATAGCAAGTAGTTCTGCATTGCCACTGCTAAATAATCCTATGAAGAATTCGGGAGCCAAAAATATTAATCCTGTCAAAACAACACTCAAAGCTATTGCAATTTTCATAGATAATTGTAAAGTCTCTTTTACACGATCATATCTTTTAGAAGCATAGTTATAACCTATAATAGGTTGAGCCCCTTGAATAAGACCAGTTATTATTAGAGAAATAAACATATAGATACTATTTATTATCCCCATAGCTCCTACAGCTAAATCATTACTATAAGATAATAACGATCTGTTTAACGCAATAGCAGTTAGACTGGCACCTAATTGTAAAATAAAAGGTGGAAAACCAATAGATAAAATTTCTCTTGAAATTGATTTCTTTAATTTTAAATTTTTAAACTTTAATTTAATATTAGAATGTTTACTAAACATAAAGTGATAAATAGTTAATACTGAACTTAAAACATTTGATAGTGCAGTAGCATATGCAGCACCTTTTATTCCCATATCGAGAGTAAAGATAAAGATTGGATCTAAGATTATATTTACAACAGCACCTACAACCATATATATCATAGCTATTTTAGGATTTCCCTCTGCACGTATAATGTTATTTAAACCCATACCTATAAAGTTAAAAAATACTAATTTATTTATAATATCCATATATTCACTAGCATAGACTAGTGTATTTTGAGTTGCTCCAAATAAAATAAGTATTTTATTTAAGAAAAGACCACCAAAAACCATTAAAATAACACTGGAAATTGTAAATAAAGTTATAACATTTCCTAAAACAAGCTCTGCTTCCTCTTTTTTCTTAGACCCTAGTTTCAATGAAACCAGAGTTCCACCTCCAAAACCAACTAACATACCTACCGCTATATAGATTGTGAATAGAGGGAATGTAATACTAAGCCCTGCCATAGCATACGCTCCAAGTCCACGCCCGATAAACATTCTATCAACTATATTGTATAAAGCAAAAACTAACATACCCATAATAGCTGGAACTGAATACTCAACTAACAAACTTGATATTTTTTTTGTACCGATATCTTTCATAAAAAACCTCCTGTATATATTATATAATTAGTATATCACACATTAGTTGCCTATGCAACTGTTTTATTTAGTATAATTTAAGAAATTGATTTATAAATTTATAAAAAGGTGAAATCTAATTTTAGATTTCACCTTTTGTTTATCTTTCTATTTTGTTAACTCTAAGAATAGTTCTATATCTTCTTTTACTTGATCTAACGAACTTCTCCAAAATTTAATGTCTGATACATCTATGTCAGCTAGTTTAGCCACATCTTCTACACTTCTTTTCCCTGTTTCTTTTAGTAATTCATCATATTTTGGTAGGAATTCCTCTTTATTCAATAGGTATTGAGAGTATAGCCCCCTTCCAAATAAAGCTCCGAAAGCATACGGGAAGTTATAAAAACTTAATCCTGGTCTATAATAATGACCTTTGTTTACCCACATATATGGGTGAAGTGTAGTTTCATCTAATCCATCACCATATGATTCTTTTTGGGCATTGATCATTATCTCTTTTAACTCATCTACGCTTAATATATTGTCTCTTCTCTTATCAAATACAGTTTCTTCAAATATATATCTACTTAAGATATCTACACATACTTGCGTTATAGCTTTTAAAGAGTTTTCCAATAGGAATATTTTTTCCTCTTTATTTGCGTCTTTTAGTGCATTTTTCATAACTATAGTTTCACACATTATAGATGCCGTCTCTGCTACAGGCATTGTATAGCTTGTATTTAGTATACTTTCACCAAAGATACATTCACCATGGTATGCATGACCTAATTCATGAGCTAGAGTAGAAACTCCAGAAAATGTCCCTGTAAAATTATGTAATATTCTACTCTCTTTAATTGGTGGAATATTAGCACAAAAAGCTCCTCCTACTTTTCCTTTTTTAGGTGAGTAGTCTATCCAGTTTTCGTTAAATGCTTTCTCTGCTAGACCTCTAAGTTTAGGAGAGAATGATCCAAAGTTTTCTAATACATAATTTTGTGCTTCCTCAATAGTAAACTTTTTTTCTGAATTTCCAATAGGTGCAAACATATCATAAAAAGGTAAGCTTCCTGTATGACCTAACATAGTTGCTTTTCTTTTTAGGTATTTTCTAAAATAAGGTAGATATTCTCTGATAGCATCTAATAAGGCATCTAAAGTTTCCTTACTCATTCTTGAGTCTACCAATGTTTTAGAGATAGGCGTTTCATATCCTCTCAATGAATTTACCGTATTGTTCTCACCCTTTATAGAATTTAAAGATGAGGCTATTGGTTTTTCTATTTTTTTGTATGCTTCTAATTCTGCTTCATATGCTATTTTTCTAGTTGCTGCATCCTTACTTTGAGCTAAATTTCTTACCTCTGATAGTGTTATTACTTTTTTTACACCATCTAATTCGATCTCTACATCCAAAGTAGAAGTTAGTGCTCCATGTAGATTACTCCAAGCTGTAGATCCTGTTTGTCCTAATCTAGATAGTAGGAGTTCTGTTTTTTCATCTAACATGTATCTACTATTTTCCTTTATTGATTTTAAGAAAAATTCATGTTCCTTCAAATAAATAGACCCTTTGATTTTTTCATCTATATCCATTTTTGAAATAACTTTATTTGCTCTAGTTACTACTTCTGTTATTTCTGATGACTTATTTGATAATAAATTTATATATTTTATAGCATTAGAATTTGAGGTATCAGTCGATTT
>JAGLEA010000261.1 GCA_023145315.1 Psychrilyobacter sp. | reverse complement strand
AAATCAAAATAAAAGAACCTAAAAATTAGGTTCTACTTAAGTCTAAATTAAATTATATGAAGTGCATCTTTTTCAAAAATAAACCCTAACTTTTCTCCAACTTTTTTAATATCCTTTCCATATGGATTATTTAGAGAAACTTCTATAATTTCATTATTTATTTTAATTTCATATTCATGGTTTTCACCCATAAATATGCTTTTTACAACTTCACCTTCATGCTCTATTGAGTCAAATTTTATAGATTCAGGTCTTATTACAACTTTTACAGCTTCTCCGACTTCATAATTTACCGTTTCCTCTATAATATATTCTGACCCTAAAATTAATAATTTTGTCTTTCCATCTTCTTTTGATAAAACTTTACCAGAAAGTATGTTAGCTCTTCCAATAAATTTAGCAATAAATTCACTATTTGGTTTTTGATAAATCTCAATTGGAGATCCAACCTGCATAATCTTTCCATCTTTCATAATAACAACTTTGTCTGATAAAGACATTGCTTCTGCTTGGTCATGAGTTACATAGATAGAAGTTATTCCTATCTCTTGCTGTAATTTTCTTATTTCATCTCTCATATGTAATCTTAATTTCGCATCCAAATTTGATAATGGTTCATCAAAAAGTAACACTCCAGAATTCATGATCAATGCTCTTGCTAAAGATACTCTTTGCTGCTGTCCTCCAGACATTTCAGAAGGACTTCTTTCAGAAAAGCTTTCCATTTTCATTAATTTCAGTATTTTTTCTACTCTTTCATTTATTTCTTTTTTTGATTTTTTTTGTATCTTTAAACCATATGCAATGTTGTCAAAAACATTCATATGAGGAAACAGTGCATAATTTTGAAAAACCATTGCTGTATCTCTTTTATCTGGTGTTAAACTTGCTACATCTTTATCACCAATAAAAATATTTCCAGAAGTTGGTATTTCGAAACCTGCTAACATACGAAGCATTGTAGTTTTTCCACACCCAGAAGGTCCTAAAAGACATATGAATTCTCCTGGTTCAATAGTTAAAGTTATATCATTTACTGCTTTTATTTTTGTTTTCCCACTTATAAATGTTTTAGTTAAATTTTTTATTTCAACTCTTTTAGATTCTTTCATCTCATATTCTCCTACTTTGTTTTATTTTTTACTCCTATTGTTGCTATAACTAGCTTCATTATTATCATCACCGAAGATACAATTAAAATAAGTATCGTACAGTAGGCTGAAGCTATACCAATTCTTCCAGTATCTATATTAGACATTATACTTGGTGTTAATAATTTCCACTTTGCTGATATTAAAAATATAATCGTACTTACCAGCGTCATACTTCTTGCAAATGAATAAATTAATCCACTAAAGAAAGCTTCCTTTATCATAGGAATTGTTACAGTGAAAAATACTTTATAACTTGAAGCTCCCAATACATTTGCAGCTTCTTCTATAGATGGATCAATTTGCTGTAAAGCACTCATACCACTTCGAACTCCTACAGGTAAACTTCTGATTATAAATGCTATTATTATTATCATTCCTGTTCCAGTTAACGGTGGGATTAAAGTTATATCCGTAAATGGAATTTTGTAAGTTATATTATAGCTTATAACATATCCTAACCCAATTATAGTTCCTGGAATTGCCATTGCCATAATTGTTGTAAATTCAATAAATGTTTTTCCTATAAACTTTTTTCTTACTATTAAATAAGCTAGAATCATAGAGAAAAAACTAGTTATTACAGTTGCAATAGTTGCTAACATTGTAGTTTGAATTACAGGATCTAATCCAAATTTAAATATATATCTATAATGATCTAAAGTAGGAGTATAGTTAATTCCCCATAATTTTACAAACGATCCTATTGGAATCAAAATATACATTAATATAACAAAAGTTGTTAGGACCATTAAAATAGTGAATACAGGTGTTGTTATTTTTTTATCTTTGATTAATTCCCTTGCACGTGATACTTTTCCTGTTACTGTAATATAAGATTTTTTACTTATATAATATTTTTGAATTACAAACATTGAGATAGAAATTGTTAATAATATCATAGCTAAAGCCGTTGCTATCCCTAATTGAAAGTTACCTATTCCTTCTTGATATATTTTTACAGATATCGTAGTAAAATTTCCCCCTATAACTACAGGATTAGCAAAATCTGCAATTGATTGTATAAATACTAATAGGAATGCATTTGCTATTCCTGGGATAACTAATGGAAATGTAACGCTTGTAAATACTTTTAATTTTGAAGCTCCTAAGTCTCTAGATGCTTCCTCTACTGACGGATCTATTCCTTGTAATAGTCCTACAAGCATTAAATATGCTATAGGAAAAAAACTAAGAACTTGAACTAATACTAAACCATGAAATCCGTATATTTCAAAATCTTTCAACCCAAAAATCCCACGTGTTATAAGTCCTTGTCTACCAAATAATAAAATTGCTGATAAAGCAACTACAAATGGAGGAGATATAATCGGTAACATAGCTATAAAATCAAAGATTCTTTTACCTTTAATTTTCATATATGATGTAGTATAGGCAAAGAAAAATCCTACCATCAACGATAATGTAGCTGTTACTAATCCTAGTTTTAATGTGTTGAAAATAATTAATACATTTCCACTTCGACCAAATGCATTTTTATAATTTTCAAAGTTGATACTTCCATTAGATGTAAAACTTTCTTTTAAAACATTATATAATGGAACTAATATAAAAAATGTTACTACTATCAATGAAAATATTATTGTTATAAACAATGCAGGATCATTTATTAATTTCTTCACATTTTTCAACTCTTGATCCAACTTAAATTTAAAATCTTTCATACTTGCCTCCAATATTGTATATAACCAAAAGACTTCCCTTAAAAAATAAGGGAAGCTTCTTCAGTGTCTAGATAAACCTAGATGGAATACCCCGTTTATTTTTTAGGTGCTGTTGTACTTGTCTCCACACTAAATCGTTCAACTAATCTTACTCTATTTTTTCCTGCCCAATCAAAATCATAATCTATTAATTTAGTATCTTTGATTGCTACAGCTTCTTCAGGTGGCATAGCGTTTTTATTAGTTAAAAATTGAAATGATCCAACTGTTTTTCCTAACTCTTGAACTTTTTTAGTTAAAACCCAGTCAATAAACTTTTGTCCTGTATCTTGATCTGGACCATTTTTTAATAATGCTACTCCTCCAATTTCATATCCTGTTCCCTCTGAAGGTGCAGATATAATAATATCTTTATATCCCTCTTTTTTATACTTAATAGCATCGTGTAAAAAAGTTATTCCAATAGTTGTTTCCCCTTGTCCAGCCATTCTTCCAGGAGCAGTTCCTGATTTTGTATATTGTCTTACTTGACCATTAAATTTCTTTAGGTACTCCATAGCTTGATCTTCACCCATTAATTGAACTAAAGTAGCTAACATAGTATATGCCGTTCCAGATGACCCTGGATGTGCTACTACAATTTCTCCTTTATATTCAGGTTTTAATAAATCTGCCCAAGATGTTGGCATCTTTATTCCTTTTTCATCTAACATTTTTTGATTTCCAACAAAACCTAAATATCCTACATAGATTCCTGTCCAATACCCATCTTTATCTTTTTGAGCATCACGAATATTTACTGCCTCTGGCGAAATATAAGGTTCTATTAATCCTTCTTCTCTTGCAGCAACAAAAGCATCTACAGGTCCCCCATACCAAACTGAAGCTGACATATTATTTTTTTCTGCTTTTAATCTAGCTAGTACCTCTCCACTACTCATTCTTACAAAGCTTGTTTTTATTCCTGTTTCTTCTTCAAACATCTTAGCTATCATTGCAGCATGATCTTCTTGTAATCCAGCGTAAAATGTTAAAGTTTCAGCCTTTTTTTCTGTTGTTTCTGACGTTTCTTTTCCACACCCAACAAGAAGTAATGCAAAAGATAATAATAAAAATAATTTTTTCATAATTCCTCCTTTTTTAAATACTATTTTCGTTACTATATAATCTACTCTATTTTTTTAACATTTGCAAGTTATTAATACTTTTTGTTTTATTTTCTTCGTTATACAACGTAATCAAACATAATACAAATATTAAACAAACCAAAATAAAAGAACCTAAAAAATTA
>JAGLEA010000260.1 GCA_023145315.1 Psychrilyobacter sp. | reverse complement strand
CTCCAAAAAGTAGTTGAGTAACATCTAAAGTTTTCCACCTATAGATAGTCTAACTACAAAATAATTATACATCATTTCTCATTCAAATACAAGACTCTTAAAATATAATTAAAATTCTGTTAAATTTATAGTTATTTATATAATAGTTCATCTTTTTCTTTCTCTAATAATCTAATTTTTACACCTTTACTTGTATTTTCAATTTTAAAGGTTTCTTTTTGACCATATAAAATTTTAAATAATACACCTTCATTAACTACTTTTCCTGACTTGTTAAGTATTTCATAATTTATAGGATATGAGTAATTCCCTATATTTTCTATACTTCCCGTTATATTTTCCTTATTAATCTTAAGGTTTGTAACTTTAACTTTTGGTTTTAGTTCCCCTATATATCCATAAACCGCCATATTAACTATATATTTAAAGTTAATAGTTGTCGTTACACCTTCTACAGCTTCTTTACTTTTATATTCTTTATGTATCGAAGAATCCAGCTCTTCAATAGCTATAGCTCCTCTGTATTCTCCATCTTTAAACTCATCAATAGGTATTCCTTTTGCAATAATTCTAACTACTTGGCTTTCACCAGGAGCAATTTCCATAAATTTTGGAAATAAAGTTAGATAAGGAGCTAATTTTGATTCAATTCCTAAGTTGTCCATATCGTTAATAGCAAGTTTGTATTTCATTGATTTATCTCCAGTATTAAAAACAGTTACTGTAGAAAAAGCATGACCTTTTTTCAAGTCCATCTTAACTATAGATGGATATATTGATGGTGCTCCTAATGCTACCGTAACCATTATTAAATATATAGCAAGATATGCAATCCTTTTCATATTATTTCCTCCAAAATTTTATTTTGTTATTTTTAATTTGGCGCTAAAACCATTACCCTCTGTTCCTTTACTAATTAAAAGTGTAATATATTTTTCTGTATTAGAATCAGATTTAATTGTAAATATTTTATTTGTCTTTTTATTAGTAACTTCTTTTACAGATTGGTTAATTATTTTTATTGAATATTGACCTTGCTGAAGTTCTTTAATAAAAAACTCATCCTTTAATTTAACAGTTGTAACTTCACCACTATTAATATTTGTTATTAATATTTGAGAATTACTTATAAATTTCTCAACATCCTCTAAATAAAAATTTTCATCAAATTCAATAGTTCCAATAACAGTTTTTACTTGTTTTATCGGTATATCAATCTTCAAACTTTCACCCGGAAATGTTTCATAATGAATATTTTTATCTATTATATATCCACCTAGATATTCATCGTTCTCAATTCTTAGGTCGAATTTACCAATTGATAAGGAATTTAAATTAGGTATAAAGAATCCACCATTTCCATTAGATTTAACTTTTTCTGATGAATTATTATTTAAAGATACCCCTTCTACGACTTCATCTGTGGGGTCATAAATACCATTGTTATTAGTATCTATATAGGCTGTCCCGTGAATACTAGAATCACCATATTTATCAGGGTTTACTAGTAACCCTGGAGCTTTAAAGTCTACACTAGCATTAACACCAATTGAAGTTGGTACTTCCTCTTTATTATGAGAAGACCAATTAGAAGATGAAGTAGCAGACACTCTTCCACCAAATAAATAGTTAAAAGTCAGACCCATACGAGTTTCCTTTTCGCTTAATTCTATTGTTGCATAATAATTAAAATTTTCACCATTTTTTCTATTTTTTCCAAACATTATTTCATAACTATCATTATGATAGCTTGCCAGGTCTGTTTTATATCCTAAAACTACTGTATTTAAATATTTTTTTATCGACCCTGTATCAATATCATGTGAAACTCTCATATTCAAACTTTGTCCAGGAGAGCTTTTTGAATAATAACTTTTTGAAAACCCTAAATTAGTCGATATATAGTTATAGAAAAATCTTCTCGACAGATTTAATTCATAAGTATCACGAGTTTCATCTCGCAAAGTACTTTTTGATTTTTCGTAACCAAGTGTAGTTTGAAGTGATAAAAAATCAAAATTTATTCTGTTGTAAAGAGCTTCATCATATTCATCAGTTTTTAATTTTTCATCTAACTCCTTATAATTTTTATATCCAAAAACATTATTAAATATTTTAAGATCACTATTTAGCTCTAATCTATACATATTTTCTGAGTT
>JAGLEA010000026.1 GCA_023145315.1 Psychrilyobacter sp. | reverse complement strand
ATCAAAAGAAAGCTCAAAGAGAAGAATTAAAAAGTGACCTATTAACTAGGTCACTTTTTATTAGGAGAGTATAATGAAAATAATATTTCTAAATAATGATTTTTATAAAAAAAATAAAAAATTTAAAGAATTATTAAAAAAAGAGAATAGTAATATAACTATTTATTATAAAGATGAAAAATATTTAAAAATAATTGATCAATTAGAGGGTTTAAAGATTATAAAAGTTTTCAAGGATGATCAAAGAAGTAAAGTTTCATTGTTTGATTTTTATGGAAAAAAACTGGTATTTAAAGTTCCTAGAGAAAAAAATAGTAGAAGATGGCAAAGATTTTTATCGATATTTCGTGGTTCAGAATCATATAGAGAGTATAAACAAGCTGAAAAAATAAATAATATAGGACTGAGAACTTATCAACCAATATTGGCTTTTGAAAAAAGAAAATTTGGTTTTGTAGTAGACTCCTACTTTATCTGTGAATATTTAGAAGGTGAAACTGGTTCTTTTAAATATTTAAGTAGAATAAAAGATGAGTTGGACAAGATACATAGTCTTGGATATCTTCATGGAGATTCCCAATTAGTTAACTTTATTATTGATGATAGACATACTTACCTTATTGATTCTAAGTTTAGAAGAAATATATGGAGAAAATTTGGTAGAAGTTATGAATATATATATTTAGAAGAGAGTTGTCACAGAGAGATAGAATATGAAAAAAAGAATATCTATTATAAAGTGGCGAAATTATTAAATAATATGTTACATTTAAAAGGTAATATAAAAAATAAAATCAGAAGAAAAGGGAGATAAGATGAAAAAAAATAGAATGGCTATAGGATTTATAGCTCAATATGTTGTAATACTCGTAACATTGTTTTTTTCTAGAGTATGGTTTTTACATATAAATAATACAGGAAATCTAACATGGAAAGAAATTTTAACGGGATTTTATCTAGGTGAAAAATTTGATATTTCCATAGCTGGAATAATCATGGCAATAGTTTTATTACTATTTATAATTTCGAGAGTAATTCCATTTAAAAAAGTTTGGTTTTATATTTCAAATATCATTTTTGCTATATTGATGTATCTAGTAACTATGTTTTCGATAGCGAATGCATACTACTATCAAGAGTTTAAAACACAACTAGATGCTTCTATATTTGAGTATCTAGGAACTAGTGAAATTTATGGAAATACTGCAGCAATGTTTAATTTACCTCTAATTTTCTCTATAATAGGTATTATAACTCTAGTAAACTGTGTGTTATTTAGTGTTCATCTAAAAAAAGTATTTATTCAGAAGAAATATGAAGATAAAATATATACGATAATTAGTTTTATAGTTATGATATTTATAGTATTTATAGGAATAAGAGGGTTACAAAATAGACCTAGAAATGTAGAGCATGGGTTCTTCTCAACAAATATATTGGCTAACCAAATGACGCAAAATGGTGCTTTATCTCTCCTACATTCAGTAGATAGACAAAGAGAATTCAAAAATATAGATATGAAAAAATTAGAGTTTTTTGGTAAAGAAGATCTAAATAGTAGAGCAAGAGATTTAGTGGGTACAGAAAATAATAACTTTTTGAGTGAAACTAATCCACTCCTAAGAATAACAAATACAGGAAAAACACTAAATAATAAAAATGTAATGTTGATAATTACCGAAAGTTTTTCTGGGCAGTATATAGGAGCTTTAGGTCATAATGATCCAAACTTAGCACCATTCTTTAGTGAATTAACTAAAAAAGGTGTATTGTTCACAAGTTTTTATGGTAATGGAACAAGAACAAGAAATGGAGTGCTTTCAACAAATGCATCCTTTCCTGTTCAAGTAGGGAGAGATCTTATGAGATCACCAGCTGTTCAAGTACCTTTTTACGCACTGCCTAGAGTACTAAAAGATAGGGGATACAATACGAACTTCTATCATGGGTCAAGATTAAATTTTGATAATATGCAGGGGGTACTTCTAACTAATGGAATAGATAACTTCACAGGAGAAAAGGACTTTCCTAAAGAGATAACTTCACAATATCACTGGGGAGCACCCGATACTGTGCTTATGGATCGTGTAAAAAATGAAGTTCCCAAACTAAAAGAACCATTTTTTGCAGAAGTGTTAACTATATCAAATCATAGCCCTTTTGAGATACCAAAAGAATATGATAGATTAGAGGAATATACTAAAAAATATTCTTCGAGAGATAGAAATGCAGGAACAGATGATTCGTTGATGATGAGATATAACGCATATAGATATACAGATACAGCATTTAAGGAATTTTTTGAAGGTATAAAGGATGAACCTTGGTATAAAAATACAATATTTGTAATAGTATCAGATCATATAATAAACGGAATGAATAATAATATCCCCCTTCTACTTTATACTCCTGATGGATCACTAAAACCTCAGAGGATAGATGATGTAGGAGCTCAAGTAGATATATTACCTACTATCATGGGATATTTAGGAGGAAGCTACAAAAATGCGTCATGGGGTAAAGACCTCCTAAATGCAAAAGATGGTGAGAGAATGGCTTATGTAAAATCTCCTAAAGAATTTGATAAAGCTATAATTATGTATAAAAATTATTACTATGTCAAAAATGGAAAAAGATATAGTTTACAAGATCGAAAAACTTTTAAAACTATTGATCCAATAGGTAAAGAAAAAGATATTAATAAGATGGAAAATTTTATAAAATTACACTTGCAACTTTCTGAAACAATGATAAGAGGAAAGAGTTTTGGTGATGTAGATGATGATACTAGTTTAAAAAAATAAAAATCTAAAAAAAGCCTTGAAAACTTCTAAGTTTTCAAGGCTTTTAAAATTTAATTATATGTAATTTTTACTTTACTGCATTAGCACCTTTAGTTAGAGCTTCCTTGTTCATAGGAACAAATTTAGCTTTATTTTCTCCAAATACTTTTACGAAAGCTTGTAAAACACTGTCTTGCTCTACAGTTTTAGTTAGTTCTAAGAAAGCTCCTAACATTACCATATTTGCAGCTTTAACAGTTCCACACTCTTCAGCGATAGCGTTTGCATCGATATAATATGCTTCTACATCAGTTCTTGTAGTTTTAGCTTTAATTAGAGATGAGTTGATAAGTATCTTACCATTAGTAACTACATCAACTTCAAATTTATCTAAAGAAGGTTGATTCATAGCTATTAAACAAGTACAATCTCCTACAACTACAGGTGATCCGATTAATTTATCAGATACGATTACACCACAGTTAGCAGTTCCTCCTCTCATTTCAGGACCATAAGATGGTAACCATGAAACTTTCTTTTCTTCTATCATTCCAGCATATGCTAGTAATTGACCTAAAGACATTACACCTTGTCCACCAAATCCAGCTGCGATAACTTTTTGAGTTGCCATTATTTATCCCCTCCTTCAGGAGTTCTAAGATTTCCTAATGGGTAATATGGAACCATGTTATCTCCTACCCACTTTAAAGAATCAACAGGTGTCATTCCCCAGTTTGTAGGGCATGTAGATAATATTTCTACTATTCCAAAACCTTCACCAGAGATTTGCATCTCAAATGCTTTTTTGATAGCAGCTCTAGTTTTTCTAACACCAGCTGGGTTATGAACAGTACATCTTTCTACAAATTTTGCACCATCTAAAGTAGCTAACATTTCAGAAACTCTCATAGGCATTCCAACTTTCTTTGGATCTCTACCTAATGGAGCAGTGGTAGCTTTTTGACCTACTAAAGTTGTAGGAGCCATTTGTCCACCAGTCATTCCATAAATTGCATTGTTAACGAATATAGTTGTAAATTTTTCTCCTCTAGCAGCAGCATGAACAATTTCAGCAGCTCCGATAGAAGCTAGATCTCCATCACCTTGATAAGTAAATACTACTTTATCAGGATGAACTCTTTTAATACCAGTTGCTACAGCAGGTGCTCTACCATGAGCAGCTTGATGAACATCACAATTAAAATATTTATAAGCAAGTACTGAACATCCTACTGGTGCAACACCGATAGTATCTCCTAATACTCCTAATTCTTCTAAAACTTCTGCTGTTAATCTATGGATAATTCCATGAGTACAACCTGGACAATAGTGAGATTTAACATCTACTAGTCCCTTAGTTTGTTTGAAAACAACTGCCATTATTTAGCACCTCCAACAATTTTCTTTACTGCTTCTACAACGCCTTCAGGAGTTGGAATAACTCCACCAGTTCTACCAAAGAATGGAGTAGCAAGTTTTTTCTCATTCTTTCTTTCGTATAATGCTAACTTAACATCTTCGATCATTTGTCCTCTACTCATCTCAACTGTTAATACAGTAGTTGTAGTAGAATCAATATGGTCAAAAGCTTCGTTAGGAAATGGCCATAAAGTAATAGGTCTGATTAATCCAACTTTGATTCCTTCAGCTTCTAACATATCGATAGCATTTTTTACGATTCTAGCAGTGGTACCATAAGCAGCAATTACAACTTCTGCACCTTCTAATTTAAATTCTTCCCATCTACATTCGTTTTTAGCGATTTCGTTATATTTTCTTTCTAACATTAGTGTATGATCTTCTAAATCTTGAGCTTCTAAGAATAAAGAGTTGATGATATTTGGTTCTCTTTCTTCGTCAGTACCAAATTTAGTACCGTCTGTAGCCCATGTTTTAGTTTCTAAATCTCTATGAGGCATATCTTTAAATTCAACAGGTTCCATCATTTGTCCAACCATTCCGTCGGCAATAACCATTACAGGAGTTCTATATTGATCAGCAACATCAAATGCTTCTTGGATAATATCAACAGTTTCTTGAATTGATGCAGGAGCATATACAGGCATGAAGTAATCTCCATTTCCTCCACCTTTAACTGACATAAAGTAGTCAGACTGTGCAGGTTGGATTCCTCCTAAACCAGGTCCTCCTCTCATCATATTTACGATTACTGCAGGTAGTTCAGCTCCTACTAAGTAAGAGATTCCCTCTTGCTTAAGTGCCATACCTGGTGAAGAAGATGAAGTCATAACTCTAGCTCCACATCCAGCAGCTCCATAAACCATGTTTATAGCAGCAACTTCAGATTCAGCTTGTACAAATTCTCCTCCTACTTCAGGAAGTCTCTTAGCCATATATTCTGGAATTTCATTTTGTGGTGTTATAGGATAACCAAAGAAATATTTACAACCAGCTTTTATAGCTGCTGCTCCTACTGCTTCATTACCTTTCATAAGTACTTTAGACATTATTTAAATCCCCCTTTAATTAATTTCTTTCAACTGTTATAACATAATCTGGACACATAAGTGCACATTGAGCACAACCGATACATTTATCAGCGTTTTCTTGACTCACGTGAGCAGGATTATAACCCTTTGTGTTAGTAACACTTCTATCTAGTTCAATTATTTTAACCGGACAAACAGAAACACATAATTGACAACCTTTACAGTTATCTTTTCTAAAACTAACCGTACCTTTAGCCATTCTAAACCTCCTAAATATTATAAATAATAATTAGTAATCAGTAGTGAGTAATTAAGTAATCAATAGGATCAACTCTTATCAATTTTAAATTATCAATTATTAATTACTAATTGTCTTTCAACTAGCTCATCCAACTATCTCTCATAATAAGAGAAGTCGTAATACAGATTTCTTTTAACTCTGGAGGCAGTTCTTTAGCGACTTCCTCTATACAAGAAATATATTTAATAGGAATGTTTAATTCCTTTGAAACCTCGACAGATAATTTTTGTCCTAATAAAACATCATCTAATGTAGTGTGTTTCATCATGTGAGTGTTATTTATTAAACCAGTAACTTTAAGACCTGTAGTTTCCTCAATAGCTTGTAAGTGTGATATGGTATCTTTCTTATTTTGTGTTTCAGGTCTATATCCATTAATCACAAAAAACATATCATATTCACATGCTTTTAGGTATTCTGCATGCCTTCCTAAAGCACGAGCTCCTACATTATCTCCCCCAACATCTAAGATAAGGTTCCATTCCTCACCAATAATTAATGATTCTACCTCTCCTGATACTGCTGGAATATCTAAAGCTGTTCCACTAATAGAACTTGAAATAACTTTAATTCCTTGCTCTGTTAATTTTTTTGCCTTCTCTCTACTTCTAAAATATGGATTAACAATATCCATATCAGCAATGGCAACTTTATCCTCTATCTTCTTAAGTTCCATAGTATAGTTTAGAGAAAATTCTGTTTTACCGCTACCATAATGGCCACAAATTATTCTTACTCTGTTGTCTTTAAGCATACTAATCTCCTAATATTACTGTATTTTTAGTACATATAGTAATTATACTTCTTCTATAGTTATAAGTCAACATAAAAAGAACTAAAAAAGTCGTTTTTTTCGTAATTAGTTGTATTGGGTTGCAAAAGATACACAAACTAAAATGTTATTTTTCAAGAAAACGTTTTATAAAAATTAAGAATGATTTCCTATGAATTATTTGAGATATGAGTCTTTTTTTATGGAACTTATGATATAATGGGCTAAAATAGAAAATGATATGTAATAACAAAAGGAGACTAAAAGAGATGAAAAAAATAATAATTATAACTTGTTTTGTTATCAGCACTTTAGCTTTTGGACAAAATAAATATACTTCCAAATTATTGGGCTCAATAAGTGGAGATATAATAAAAGTAACGAATGGTGATGAAATTCATCCATTAGCCTCAGTAACAAAGATGATGACCCTTCTACTAACTTTTGAATCGTTATCTCGTAATGAAATATCTATGAAGAATAAAGTAAAGATTCCTGAGAAATTTCGACATATAGGAGGAAGTAGAATATGGATGGGAAGAAATGATGTTTTGAGTGTAGAAGATCTAATAAAAGCAACTGCTATATATTCGGCTAATAATGCTGCATACTCTTTGGCTAACTATGTTGGGAAAAATAATCTTGAAATTTTTGTAGAGTCTATGAATAGAAGAGCTAAAGAATTGGGAATGGAGAATACAAAATATTATACACCAGCCGGGTTACCTCCATATATGACAGGTAAAAAAATGGATGTATCCACAGTAGAGGATATATATAAACTCTCAAGAGAACTACTTAAATACCCAAGGTATTTAGAGATAGCATCGTTGAAAAAAACTTCCATAAGAGGTGGAGGACAAGAGTTCAACAATAGAAACAAACTACTAGGAACTTATGGTGTATATGGTTTAAAAACAGGGCATCATGATGCTGCAGGATATAATATATCTATTGTGTCAAAGAGAAACAATATAAATGTTATTGAAATAGTCTTTGGATCTCCTACAGAAAAAATAAGAGATGAAGTTGTTATTAAAGATTTAGATGATCTATATAAAAATTATAATTATGTAACTTTATTGAAAAAAGGAAGAGAGATGGCGATTATTCCAATAAAAGATGGTGTAACATCTCAAGTACGCTTCTATGCTAATGAGGATCTAGAAAGGTTAATAGATAAAAATGTAGAGATAGAAAGTAAAGTAATATTAAGAAAAAAATTAAAATTCCCTATAGAAATAGGAACGGTATTAGGAGATTACGAAATACTTTTAGATGGAAAACTTTATATTACTAAGCAATTAATTGCAGATAAAAAAATTAAAGAGAAAAATATTTTTCAAAAAATATTTAATTAACTTATTTATAAATGAGGTGAAAGATGAAAAAATATATAATAGAACCTGAATATCATGGGTACAAAGTAGGAGATTATCTAAAGGAAGTTATGGGGTACTCTAGTAGAAGTATGAGGAAGATAGATATTTATTTAAATGGAAAAAAAGTGAAACCAAATAAGAAAGTGAGAAAATTAAATAGGCTATTAGTGAAAGAGCATAATAAAGGGACAAACATATTACCAATAAAGATGGATCTAGACATAGTATATGAAGACAACAACTTAATTATATTAAATAAGGAACCACATCTAATAGTTCATCCGACGAAGAAAAAGGTGGATAAAACTTTAGCGAATGGAATCATATACTATATGAAGGAAAAAACTGGTGAAATTACAGTTCCTAGATTTTATAATAGATTAGATATGGATACTTCTGGACTTATTGTAGTTGCTAAAAATGGGCATGCACAAGCTTTTTTACAAAATAAAGAGAAAGCTATAGTAAAAAAATACTATCAAACAATTGTAGAAGGGATAATGGAAGAAGATGAGTATATAATAGAAAGTCCTATTGGAAAAATTGGTGACGCTATAAAGCGTGAAATACTTTCTGTAGAGGATGGAGGTCAAACAGCAAAAACAAAAGTTAATGTTCTAGAAAGGATGGTTGATCAAAACTTAACCCTATTAGAAGTCGAACTATTTACTGGTAGAACTCATCAAATACGAATTCACCTATCATCGATTGGATATCCTATATTAGGAGATAGCCTTTATGGTCCGGAAATTCAACCTGTTAAACGGCAGTTACTACATGCTTATAAATTAATTTTTACAAATCCAGAGACTAAATTAATGGAAGAGGTTGTAGCGAAACTTCCTAAAGATATGATGACAATTCTTGGGAAAAACTAAAGTGTCAATAATTAACCGAAGTACGATGGAAATTTAATACTCAAAATAATTGACTATTAAGTAGTATATAAGTTATATTTATATAGTAATAAAAAAAAACTCAGGAGGAACAAAACATGGCAGTAAAAATTGCAATAAACGGATTTGGTAGAATTGGAAGATTAGCATTCAGATTAATGGCAGATAACCCTGAATTTGAAGTAGTAGCAATAAATGACTTAACAGACGCAAAAACATTAGCTTACTTATTAAAGTATGATACAGCACAAGGTAGATTTAAAGAAAATGATATTACAAATACAGAAGATAGTATTATAGTAGAAGGAAAAGAAATCAAAATATTAGCTGAAAGAGATGCTAAGAACTTACCATGGAAAGCTTTAGATGTAGATGTAGTATTAGAATGTACTGGTTTCTATGTTTCTAAAGAAAAATCACAATCTCATATTGATGCAGGAGCTAAGAAAGTAGTTATTTCAGCACCAGCAGCAGGAGATTTAAAAACAATCGTATTTAATGTAAACGATGATATATTAACTGGAGAAGAAACAATCATCTCTGGAGCTTCTTGTACAACAAACTGTTTAGCACCAGTTGTAAACGTATTAAATAAAGAATTCGGATTAGTTAAAGGATTCATGACAACTATCCATGCATATACAAGTGATCAAAATATCTTAGATGCACCTCATTCTAAAGATATCAATGCAAGAAGAGGAAGAGCAGGAGCAGCAAACATGGTTCCAACTTCTACAGGGGCAGCAGTAGCTGTAGGAAAAGTTTTACCTGAATTATTAGGAAAATTAGATGGTGGAGCAGTAAGAGTTCCAACTGTTACTGGATCATGTGTTGACTTAGTAGTAGAATTAGAAAAGACAGTTACAGTAGAAGAAATCAATGCAGCTATGAAAGCAGCTTCTAACGAAACTTTAGGATATACTGAAGATCCAATCGTATCATCTGATTGTATCGGAACAAACTTTGGTTCTTGGTTTGATGCTCAATCTACAAAAGTAATGACTGTTCAAGGGAAGCAATTAGTTAAGATCTTATCTTGGTATGATAACGAGATGTCTTATGTTTCTCAATTAGTAAGAACTTGTGGAAAATTTGCTAAATTAGCAAAGTAATCTAAAATATAATAGAATAGCGGAAACATAGGTTTCCGCTATTTTTTTATAAAAATATGAAAAAGAAAAATAATATCAAAAATAAAACAAAATAAAAGGAGAAAAACATTATGGCAAAGAAAATAGTAAATGAACTATGTTTAGAAGGTAAAAAAGTATTGATGAGAGTAGATTTTAATGTTCCTATGAAAGATGGAAAAATTACTAATGATAATAGAATAGCAGCAGCTACAGATACGATTAAATATGTATTAGAGCAAGGTGGAAAAGTAATTGCTTTCTCACATCTAGGTAGAGTAAAAACTGAGGAAGATAAAGCAGGAAAATCTATGGCTCCAATAGCTGCAAGATTATCTGAATTATTAGGAAAGGAAGTTAAGTTTGTTGCTGCAACTAGAGGTGCGGAATTAGAAAAAACAGTAGCAGAGTTAAAAAACGGTGAAATCATGATGTTTGAAAACACTAGATTTGAAGATATTGATGGAAAAAAAGAATCAAAAAATGATGCAGAATTAGGTAAATACTGGGCTTCATTAGGAGATGTATTTATAAATGATGCATTTGGAACTGCTCATAGAGCACATGCTTCAAATGTTGGTGTGGCTTCAAATGTAAAAGAATCAGCAGCAGGATTCTTAATGGAAAAAGAAATTAAATTTATAGGTGGAGTAGTAGATGCACCACAAAAACCATTAGTAGCTATCTTAGGTGGAGCAAAAGTTTCTGATAAGATATCTGTAATCAAAAATTTAATTCCAAAAGCTGATAAGATAATTATAGGTGGAGGAATGATGTTCACTTTCTTAAAAGCAAAAGGATTAAATATCGGATCATCATTATGTGAAGAAGATAGATTAGACCTTGCAAGAGAATTAATGGAATTAGCTGGAGATAAATTAGTATTACCAGTAGACACAATTACTTCTAAAGAATTTTCAAATGATGCAGGACACCAAATCGTATCTGTAAATGATATTCCAGCAGGAGAGATGGGATTAGATATCGGGCCAAAATCTGTTGTATTATTCCAAGAAGCCTTAAAAGGTGCAAAAACAGTAGTATGGAATGGACCAATGGGTGTATTCGAGATGTCTAACTTTGCTAAAGGAACAATCGGTGTGTGTGAAGCTATAGCTAACTTAGAAGATGCGATTACTATAATAGGTGGTGGAGATTCAGCAACTGCTGCAATCGATTTAGGTTTTGCTGATAAATTTACACATATATCTACAGGTGGAGGAGCTTCATTAGAGTATTTAGAAGGTAAAGTATTACCAGGAATTGATTCTATAGCAAGTCACTGTGGAAATTGTAAATGTAACGAAAAGTAAAAATATAATAGGTTAAATTTTAGAGGGGAGAAATCTCCTCTTTTATATTTTTTAAAAATAAATTTTAAAAAAAGTAGAAACTACCTTTAATTAGAGATAAAGTTTGAAAAAATAGATTATATATAGTAAACTCTTATATAAGAAGAAAATAATTTTAATATGAGGTGAATGAGATGGCAAAGAAAAAAGAGTCGCCGGATAAAAATAAAGCGTTAGAACTTGCAATGAAGCAAATACAAAAGGAATATGGAGATGGATCTATAATGAAGATGGGAGAAAACTCTCATATGAAGGTAGAGGTAATACCAACAGGAAGTATAAATCTAGATATAGCTCTTGGATTAGGTGGATTTCCTAGAGGAAGAGTTGTAGAAGTTTATGGTGCTGAGAGTTCAGGTAAAACAACTGTAGCCCTTCATGCTATAGCAGAAGCTCAAAAAATGGGTGGAATAGCAGCATTTATAGATGCTGAACATGCATTAGATCCTAAATATGCAAAGGCACTAGGAGTAGATGTAGATGAATTATTAATATCACAACCAGATTATGGAGAGCAGGCGTTAGAAATCGCAGATATGCTAGTAAGATCAGGAGCAGTAGATATAATAGTAATAGACTCAGTAGCAGCATTAGTACCAAAAGTTGAGATAGATGGTGAAATGGGTGATCAACAAATGGGATTACAAGCTAGACTGATGTCGAAAGCTTTGAGAAAATTAACTGCAAATTTAAATAAATCAAAAACAACTATGATATTTATAAATCAAATAAGAGAAAAAATAGGTGGATTTGGATTTGGACCACAAACGACAACTCCAGGTGGAAGAGCATTAAAATTCTATTCATCAGTGAGATTAGAAATAAAGAGAATTGGGTCAGTAAAGCAAGGTGACGAGATGATAGGTAATGAAACAAGAATTAAAGTAACAAAAAATAAGATTGCACCTCCGTTTAAGGAAGCAAACTTCCAAATAATGTATGGTAAGGGAATCTCTAGAGTAGGAGAAATATTAGATATAGCTATTGATAATGATATTATGTCAAAATCTGGTGCTTGGTTTAGTTTCGGCGACATAAGATTCCAAGGTAGAGTAAATGTAATAGCAAGATTAGAAGAGGATAAGGAATTATTTGAAGCACTAGAATTAGAAGTGAATAAAATATTACACCCTCAAGAGGATGATGTAGATAATGAAAGTTCTGAAGTTTCAGAAGAATAAGATATATTTACAAGATAATGAAGTGATAGATATTAATCGTGATATCAAAGCAAAATATAGAATTAAAACAGATAGTGAGATAACTTTTGAAGAGTATAAAAGTATAATATATGAATCAGCCCTTTCAAAATCTTATTTCTTACTTTCTATGAGAGATTATACAAAAAGAGATCTATTGAATAAATTTAGGATGAAATATAAACGAAGCTCAACTGTAGAAGAAGAGTTAAAAAAAGTGATATATAAATTAGAAGAATTAGGTTATATAGATGACTATAGTTATGCAAAATCCTATATAGATAGAAAAAAAAGTGTTGGAAGAAAAAAAATAGAATATGAATTACATATAAAAGGAATCAGCTCTGAAATAATCTCAAACATATATAATAATGAAAATATAGCGAGGGATGAAAAGGAGCTAATAGAAAAAGAATTTCATAAAGTAAGGAATAAAGAAAAAGATAAACAGGTGGCTTACTTTATGAGGAAAGGCTTTAAATTAAGTGATATATTA
>JAGLEA010000259.1 GCA_023145315.1 Psychrilyobacter sp. | reverse complement strand
TTCTATTAACCTTTTATTTTATTTTGACTTTCCATTTCTCTTTTAACATGTTCATCAAATTTTATAGACTTTCCATTTACATACTCTACGATTTCTTCTAATGTATCCCCTTCTGCATAGATATATGTTGAGTTACCATTTCCTATTGAAGCTACTTCCATTACTACATATTCCTCATCTTCTACATCATACCATACTGTAGATGCTGATGTTTCTCCAACTTGATGATCTACTAACATGTATCCATCCTCTTCCATCTCTTCTCTATCATTTACTACTCGAGCATCTATCATTCTATTTGTATCTACAGTAAATTCTACTTCTTCACCTCTAAAGTTATCATATTCCTTATGGATACCTGTCGAACTTGCTCCCATTGCCATTGTTCCTACTAATAATATTCCTGTTAATAACATCGTTAATCTTTTCATAATTTGTTCCTCCTAAGTTTTTTTATTTATCTTTCATAGGAAGAGTTTATCAAATTCCTTATCTATAGTTTTCCGTAAAACGGAAAATAAAACTTATTTAGAATTCATAACCTAAAAACAAGGAAAACATTGCACCATTTGAATCCGCATCATTTGAAACAACAAATTCCAAAGGACCCATAAAACTATTCATACCAAAGCCTAGTCCTATTCCGTGTTTAAAATCTTTCCCTATATCTACATTTTCATCTATTGTTTCAAACCTAGGAGTTTCGTATGTTACCACATTATAACGAATATTGGTGTAAAGATTTGTTGATATCTTATACCTAAGATTTACTCCACCTAGATAAAACTGATCCACATGTTTTCTCATAGCATTCATTCCATAGAAGGAAAAACTATTAATCTCACCCATACTTCGCAATCCACCTATTTTAAAATGCTCATTTTCAGGGATAGCACTTCCACTAATCTTTCCTCCTGATGTAAATAATTCTATATTAAATTTTTCTCCTACTGCAATATATTTATGGAAATCATATAGTCCACCATAAAATTCTATATCGCCACTTTGGTTCACTTTCGTCCCTGTGAATATTTCAACTCTGTTAAATGCTCCACCTTCAGAAAAATAAGTATCATCTCTTGTGTCAGTCATTATAGCTGTTCGATTTTTTAAGTATTCCCAAGATGAATGATCTATTGTTTTTTTGCTACCATTCATATATTCGTTTTTAACACCCATATAATAAAATCTTGTTGCAAATAAGTAGGAGTTAAAAATTGATGTTCCTACTCCTCCACTTAGATATAGTGTATAGTTATTATAGGTTGTCACTTGATCATTACCATCATATATAAAAAGTGGATTAGTGTCTATCCCAGCTCCTAAAAAACCTATATAAGCAGTTTCTTTATATTTGTAATCTATAATTGTTTCGAATTCAACTTTTGGATATTCTGAAAGTTCTAGCATAACCATATATTCATTATCTAGTAACCCATATTTCTTAAAAGTTGTTCCTATACGAAGAGTTGGTCCAAAATCATCACTAAAATTTAATCCTACTCTCAAATTCTTATTTAGATTTTCTTCTATATCTATAGTTAATTTATTTCCCTCAATAGTATAGTAAAATACACGGACAGGATCTTCAGCTTTTAATTTGTTCATCCATGTGATTATCTCTTCTTGTGTATATTCTGCTGGTAGTTCCTTTTTTGAAAGAACTTCTACTTTTTCAATAGTTATATCTTCATTTCCCACTAAAACTATCTCATTAATTTTTATTTTTTTACCTGAACCCATCTTTCTTTCTCTGTCTTTTTCTAACTTCTCTTCTTTTTTTCTTATAATTATTTTTTTTTGTGGTAGTTCTTCTAATGTATGTAAATCATCTGTTTTTAAATATTTTAACCCTTCTTCCCTTTGTATTTCACCTATTTTTTTTAGCTCAACTTTATGTTTTATAGTCTCCTCTTCACCTTTTTTTATCAATAATTCCAAACCTGTAAAGTCAGCAACTGAATGAGATTTAACATCTGGAACAATTAATATATCTGCTAATTCCTGTGCTTTTTTTATTTGTTCATCTTTACGATAAGATGTCATTTTTTCTAGAATTTCAAAAACATTTGAGTTTGAATCTATAGTATTTGAAGCTGCACTAATATCTACTGCTATTACAACATCTGCTCCCATTTCAATAACTTCACGGACTGGTAAATTTTCAACTAAGCCACCATCAACATAGTATTCACCCTTATCTTTTATTGGGTCTAATACTGTGGGTATTGCCATACTCATAAATACTGCTTTAGGTAGGTCACCCTCTCCTACTACATTTCTCTCTCCTGTATTTATATTAGTTGAAATTGCACGAAACGGAATAGGAAAATCATCAAAATCATTTACTCCCTCTACTGAACTCAGTAATTTTTTAAGCTCTAAATAAAAAGATTGTCCAGTGAAAACACCCTTTGGAATTTTCAAACTATAGTCATCTTCTATCTCTAAGTTCATAAAATACTTCTCTTCCTGTGTTTTATATTTTAAAGAAGTATACTTTCTATCATCAGAATTATTTTTGAAAGAATCCCAATCCATATCTAACATAATTTTTTCTATTTGATCGGGTGTATAGCCTATAGCATAGAGAGCTCCCACGATACTTCCAAAACTTGTACCCGTGATATAATCTACATGAATTCCATACTCTTCTATAACTCGCAAAGCTCCTACATGTGCCAATCCTTTTGCTCCACCACCACTTAACACTAATCCTACTTTTATAGGTGGATTTATATTATCTTTTTTCTCTTGTAACAAATTTTTTCTTTCTTTTAATTTTTTTAATTCTATCTCTTTCCTAGATATTTCACTATTTATTAATTTCATTTTATTAAGTTCATTCCCAAAAATATTTATAATCATTAATCCAAATATTAGCAATATAAAGTTCTTTCTCATCTCGAATCCACCTTTTAGATTTATTTTTCTTATTACTTCTTTCATATTCCACTAAAATTTAAAATTCCTTTAATATTAAAGAAATTTAGTAAGTCTTCTTTTTAAAAGGAAATCTATATAATATAGTGTATAGTAAAATACGAAATATATAATCATAATTTAGGAGGTACACCATGAAAAAATTAAAGAGAGGTTTTACCCTTATAGAATTACTTGTTGTAATTGCTATTGTCGGTATCCTTGCTACAACTTTAGCTCCAAAACTTTTCTTAAATCTTAGAAAAGGGACTATGGCTACTGTTCAACATAACTTAGGAGTTATTCGATCTCGATTATCTATTGATCATCTTAATGATCAGTACCCTGA
>JAGLEA010000258.1 GCA_023145315.1 Psychrilyobacter sp. | reverse complement strand
GAAAAGAAGCTTATAATGAAAGTGGAATTATACAAGAAGGTATTAAATATATTAAAAAGCATTCTCCTCATATGGTTGTTATAACTGATGTTTGTATGTGTGAATACACTTCTCACGGTCATTGTGGGATATTAGACGATACTGGAGTAGTTAACGACCTTACAATACCATATATGGCGAAGATAGCTCTCTCTCATGCTAGAGCCGGTGCTGATATTGTAGCCCCTTCTGACATGATGGATGGTAGAATTGCAGAGATGAGAAAAACATTAGATGAAAATGGATTTAAGGAACTAGCTATTATGAGTTACGCAGTAAAATATTCATCTTCATTCTATGGACCATTTAGAGATGCTGCTGATTCTGCTCCTACTCATGGGGATAGAAAGCAATATCAAATGGATTATAGATTTAGTATTGATGCCGTATCTGAAGCTCAAGCCGATATTGATGAAGGAGCTGATATTATAATAGTAAAGCCAGCACTTGCCTACCTCGATGTGATTAGCAAGATAAAAGCTAATTTTGATGTCCCAATCGTGGCATATAGTGTCAGTGGTGAATATTCTATGGTAAAAGCAGCGTCACAAAATGGATGGATCGATGAAAAAAGTATAGTTATGGAAAAAACATATGCGATGAAAAGAGCTGGTGCCAATATAATTATAACTTATTTTGCTAAAGATATTGCAAGATGGTTGAAAGAAGATAACGAATAAGGAGAAAATATGAATTATAAAAATTCAAAAAGAATATTTGAAGAAGCACAAATTTCAATTCCGGGAGGCGTTAATAGTCCCGTTAGAGCATTTAAATCAGTAGAAAAAGAGTTCCCTATATTTATCAAATCAGCCAATAAAGCTAAATTAATTGATGAAGATGATAATACATATATAGATTATATTCAGTCATGGGGTCCAATGATACTAGGCCATAACGATGATAGAGTGGTAAAAGCAGTTCGTGAAAGTTTAATCGATGGTTGCTCATTTGGATTACCTACAAAAAAAGAAGTCGAGTTAGCAGAACTAATTATCTCTATGGTTCCATCTATTGAAAAAGTAAGGTTAACTACATCAGGAACTGAAGCTACTATGGCAGCTATTAGACTGGCACGAGCCTATACAACAAGAAATAAGATATTAAAGTTTGAAGGATGTTATCACGGTCACTCTGATTCACTACTAGTTTCTGCAGGATCGGGATTATTAACAGAAGGTTATCAGGACAGTAATGGTCTTACAGATGGAGTACTAAGAGATACTTTAACGCTACCATTTGGAAATTTAGAAAAAGTAAAGTTACTATTAGAAAAAGAGGAGATAGCTTGTATAATACTAGAGCCTATTCCAGCTAATATGGGTCTTATAGAAACTAAAAAAGAGTATTTAGAAGGACTAAGAGAGTTGTGTACAAAATCTGGGACAGTATTAATTTTTGATGAAGTAATTAGTGGATTTAGAGTAGCTAATGGTGGTGCTCAAGAGTTATATGGTGTGACACCGGATATTACAACTTTAGGAAAAATTATTGGTGGAGGATACCCTGTAGGCGCTTTTGGTGGAAAGAAAGAAATCATGGATATGATAGCTCCTGTAGGAGATGTATATCATGCAGGAACATTATCTGGAAATCCAATCTCTGTAACAGCAGGATTAGCTACACTTAATATTTTAAAAGACGATAAAAGTATCTATACTCAATTAGAGGAAAAAGTTGATTTCATGGTAGAGAAAATATATGAACTTTCTACTAAGTACAAAATTCCTGTTTGCATAAATAAAATGGGATCGCTATTCACTATATTCTTTACAGATAAAAAGATAATAGATTCATTAGAGGATGTAATAGCTACAGACACACACGCATATTCTATTTATTTCAATACAATGCTAGATAATGGAGTTGTAGTTCCTCCTTCTAAATTTGAGGCTCACTTTATAGGAATCACACATACACAAGAGATTTTAGAAGAAACTTTAATAGCTATAGAAAAAGCTTTTAAAGCTATGAAATAAGGAGGTTATTTTTGCGATATTTTCCTGTTTGTATAGATATAGATGGAAAAAATATATTAGTTGTAGGAGGAGGTAAGATTGCCTATCGAAAGACACAAACCCTCCTAAACTATGGAGCTGTCATAGAAATTGTTACTCCTAAGTTAGAAGATGACCGGTTTTATAAGTTAATTAAAGAGAAAAAAATAAATTTGGTTTCTAAAAATTTTTCAGAAGAGGATATAGATAACAAATTTATGGTTATTGCAGCTACCGACGATAAAGAATTAAATAAAAAAATTTATGACCTAGGAAATTCTAAAAACATATTAGTAAATAATATCACAACAAAGAATGATCTAAATACACGATTTACTGCTATTTACTCTGGGGATGACTTTCAAATATCTATATCAACAGATAAAGGAAATCCGACTAGATCATTAGAAATTTTAAAAAAAATAAAAAAAGATTTATAAATTTAAATATAGTCAGTAGGAGTTGTTATGAGAGAATTAAAATCATTTTTAAAGTATTATAAACCTCATATTAGACTCCTTGTTTTCACATTAATTTGTGCCGTTTTATTAGCTTTATTAGATCTAACTTTTCCAAAAATAATTCAACTAATGATTGACAAAGTAATCCCAGAAAAGAATTTACAGATATTTTATAAAATATCTGTAGGATTACTAGTTATGTATATTTTTAGATATGTTGTTAGTTATTTTCAACTTTATTATGGCAATATTTTAGGTATAAAGATAGAAACGAAGATGAGAGAAGAATTATTTACTCATATTCAAAAATTATCCTTTGGTTACTTTGATAATAATAAAACTGGTGTTATCATGTCAAAATTAGTTAATGACCTCAGTGGAATATCGGAATTAGCAAATCATGGACCTATTGATTTGTTTATAGCAATAATTAGATTAGTAGGAGCATTTTTATTGATGATAAGCCTAAATGTAAAATTAACTTTAGTTATATTTTTAGTTTTACCATTTATGTTCTATTTTTCTATTACTCAAAAATGGAAGATGAGATTAGCTTTTTCTAAAACTAGAAAAAAAATAGCAGAAATAAACTCTTGTGCTGAAGAAAGTATAGGTGGAATTAGAGTCGTAAAATTATTTAACAATGAAGAATATGAAATTAAAAAATTTACAAAGAAAAACATGGAATTTCAAGAAGCTAAGAAAGAAACATATAAAACTACTGCAGTATTTTTTTCTGGGATCCATGTTTTTATGAATCTTATGCAATTTATAGTGATATTCTATGGTGGATATTTAATTATGCATGGTGAATTAACTTATGGAATTTTAATAAGCTTTTTGCTTTATTCTTATAGATTTATGGAACCAATTAGAAAGATGATGATATTGATTCAAAGCTATCAAAAAGGAATGGCAGGATACAGAAGATTTAATGAGATGATGGAAATTATACCAGAGATAAAAGAATGTAGTAATCCTATTGTTTTAGGAGATATAAAAGGTAATATTGAGTTGAAAGATGTGATCTTTTCATATGAAAAATCATCTTTAATTTTAAATAAATTTAATTTAAAAATACAGCATGGTGAAAAAATAGCTCTAGTCGGCTCTAGTGGAGTAGGTAAATCAACAATTTCAAACTTAATTCCTAGATTTTATAATGTAGATTCAGGTGAAATAACTATA
>JAGLEA010000257.1 GCA_023145315.1 Psychrilyobacter sp. | reverse complement strand
ATAGAGTGGAGTGAACATAGAGTTTGACCATTGTTTGGCGAATAAGCACATGGACAAAGATCTATCTCATCTCCTAAATATTCCTCTGGAACTAATACATCCTCTTCTAATATTATTTTCTCTTGTTCTTCTTCTGAAAATCCTAACTCATCATATATCTCAAATACCTTAGTTAATTTATTAAACTCACTCTTATTTTCTAAGATATAATTTCTTATTTTTTTATTAAATATTGCAGGAGCATCACCACAGCAATGTTCTAAACAGTTAAAACAATCAAAATTAGTCAAATTAGCAAATATACTATAATCAATAATTACACTATACTCCTTATTTTTTATAACTAACTTGTCTTCTATAGTTTCTATCCCATCAAAATATCTTTTAATACGCTCTTCTTTTTCCTCACTTATCTGATCTAATCCCCCTTTTGGGTGATCTATAAATAAAAAATACTTCATGAATTTACTCCTCCTATTTAAATTGTTTACAACTATTCTCTTAATTTTCTGTATCATCATCTATTTTCTTCATATGTGCATCATACTCATCCACTTCATTACCATCTTTATCTAATATTATCTCTGAGTCATCTACTTTATTTCCTGTTCCAACTTCTCTTATTTCACCATCATATCCCACCTCAACTTCTATACCACCAGCAGTTTCATAATCACTCCCTGAAGTCAAAGTAGATAAGTTTTCCTCTTTCTTTTCCCTATCTACTCTAGTTTTTGCATTTTTTTCTTTTGGTTCAGTTTCTTTTGATCCTATTTCTTTTCTTTCAAATTCATATTCTTTATGATTTTTCACAAAATATTTAGTTTTGTGTTCTAGTGATTTTTCTTTTTCTTCAGCATACTTTTCAGCCTCTTTTTTTGATGGTTGTGTCCCTAAATATGTTATAGTTATATCATCCTCTTCAATATCTCCATTATAAAATTCTATGATATCAGATTTTAGAACTGCATCACCGTTTTTCCCCTTGTATCCTTCCTTTTCTGATTTGTTCACGATATAAAGTTTATCTCCACCGACTAAATCACCATTATTTTCATACCTCAATATACCATCATAGCTACCTACAGTTCTATGGTGGGCGTTCTGAAATTCTACAGCATATGAAATAACCCCCATTACTGCAAATACTAATAGTATCATTAATCTTCTTTTCATCTTTTACACCTCCTCACCTAACCAATTTATAATTTCTTTTGTTTCGCTAAAGCTTCTACCATTCATAAAATCTTTTGGATTTTTTAGATTACCACAAATTGCTGGGTGGTTATGTTCTATAATCTTTAATTTTTTTATATTTTTTTTATATTTTATTGCTTTTGCTCCCCACAAAAAAAACACAAGGTTTGAGTTTTTCTCTTCTAAATACTCCAATAGCTCTTCAGTAAAGTTCTTCCATAATTTTATATGCGATCCTGACACTCCTACTTTTACCGTAAGTGCTGTATTTAATAGTAATACACCTTGAGCTTCCCATGATTCGAACAACTCATTAGGAGGCAGAATTTTAAATTTATTATCTTTTATTTCTTCCCTTAGGTCATCTATAGTTGGAATAACCCCTACATATGTTTTATATATTAATTTTAACATGTTTTTCAGTGAAGTATTCACACCTTTATCTAGCCATGAATCTTTTCGCACTTCAAATGCACGACCTGTAGCTACTCCTAGTTGTGGATATGGATCCATCCCTAATAACACAATTTTTTTATCCTGAATACTTGTCTGAAAAACTTTGAATACATCAATTTTATTAGGAGTATGTTCTTCTATATTTAAAAATATATTTTCTATCTCTTCTATTCTAGAATTAGTAAAAAAATCATGGTAGCTTGGATCTATTTTGTTTTTTTCTAAAAACCCCTGTCTATTTGTCATTAAGTTTCTCCTATATTATTTTTATTTTAAAATATACTCAGATCTAACTCTTTAGACAGATCTTCTAAAATTTTATTTCCAGCTACTGAATTTCCTTTACTATCTAATCCAGGACCAAAAATTCCGATTCCCATTAGGT
>JAGLEA010000256.1 GCA_023145315.1 Psychrilyobacter sp. | reverse complement strand
GAAATTGATAATGAAAATTATCTCTCCTAAAGGTGAGGATTATAAACAGATTATAGGAAAAGATATTGGAAATTCTGTATATACTTTTAAGTTTAAAACTAGTGAAGAGGATCTAATAGGAAATTGGACTGGAAGATTATATCTAGGCTTAGTAGATAGTGATACTTTATTAGGGACTAAAAATATTAAGATCGAAACTATAGTACCACCAAAAATTAAAGTAAATAACGAGATTAGTGAAAAAAATAAATCATTATTTGTAGATGTACATAGTGAATATCTATTTGGTGCTCCTGCAAAAGATTTGAAGTATAAAATCTCTTTATCAGGAAAAGTATCTAAGGAAACATTTCCTAATTATAGAAAATTTAATTTCATAGATAAGTTTTTTGGTGTTATCGATACCCGAGATAACAAAGAAGGAAATTTAGATATAGACGGAAAAATAAGTGAAAACTTCAAAATTAATTTAAAATCAGCACCTTATAAGATAGATTTTAATATAAGATCAGAGGTCTATCAAAAAGATGGTAGAAAATTAGTTAAAAATGATACCTATACATACGATCTCTATAATGAGTATGTTGGGATAGAAAAAATCAATGGATACCCTAAAATAGGTGAGATTTTAGAGTTAGAAACAGTAGCAGTTACAAAAGATGGAGAGAAAATTAATAGTAATTTAGAGTATAGAGTTTATCAATATGATAGCTACTGGTGGTGGGATTTTAATTCGTATGATGAATATATGAGTCACTACAAATCTAGTGATGATACCACAGTAATAGATAGTGGAGAAGTAAAATCTGGTGAAAATATTAAATTTGAGATACCTGACTGGTCAGATTATTATATAGAGGTGACAAATCCAAAAACAGGTCAGAAAGCAGGAGTATTTGTATCTGGAAGTTACTATAGTGACACTGGTAAAAAGAACGAATCATTTATAACTATTAAGACTAATAAAAAAACTTATGATGTTGGAGAAAAATTAGAAGTAAATTACGAATCACCATCTAGTGGGGTAGCTTTAGTTAGTCTAGAAAGTGGAACAGAAATTTTAAAATCATTTAAAACACCTGTAAAAAAAGGTGCAAATAATTTTGATATAGAAGTAACGAAAAAGATGTTTCCAGGTGTTTATATAAATGTAATAGTATTACAAGATATTGAAAAGAAAGAAAATGACAGACCGTTAAAAATACAAGGACTGCAATTTGTAAAAATAACAGATAAGGAAAAGTCATTAGAGATAAAAGTAGAAGCAAAAGATATCTATAAAGATGCTAATGAAATAACTGTAAAAGTTAAATCAGAACCAAATACAACATTTACAATAGCTGCAGTGGATACAGGAATATTATCGTTGACAAATTATACTTCTCCTAATCCATCTAGTTATTTTTATACTAAAGAAAAATATCAAATACTTAATTATGATAATTATTTAAATGTATTAGATTATAACTTTAATAAAGCTTACAAAACTTTCAAACCAGGTGGAGGAGTTAGTTTATCTGATGCTGGGAAAAGAAAGGAAGATACATTGACTAAAAAACCAAGATTTAAATTAGCAAGTTCGTACAAAATAGGAACTACTGATGAAAACGGAGATGCTAGTGTAACATTTAAATTTGATGATTACATGGGTGAAATTAGATTTATGGTTGTTGGGGTTAAAGATAATAGATTTGGAAAAATAGAAAAATCTTCGAAAGTATGGGATGACGTGGTTATCTTACCGGGAGCACCTAGATTTTTAGCTCCTAAAGATAGTTTTGTAGCTAACTTTACTGCAATAACAAATGAAAAATTCCTTAAAAAATCTATATTAGGAATAAAGGTGGAAGGTCCTC
>JAGLEA010000255.1 GCA_023145315.1 Psychrilyobacter sp. | reverse complement strand
AATGTACAATGTATAAATATAATGTGTAAAGGGAGTTAAATATGAAAATAAATATGACAGAAGGAAGTATTTCAAAATCACTTCTAAAGATGGCACTACCTGTTATGGGGACAGCTTTTCTTCAAATGGCTTACAATTTTATAGATATGATTTGGATAGGAAAAAATGGAAGTGATTCTATAGCAGCAGTAGGTAGTGCTGGATTTTATGTCTGGCTAAGTTTTGCATTTATCAATATCTCACAGATAGGAGCCCAAGTAAAGATTTCTCAACTTGTAGGAGCAAAGAAGCTAAAACAAGCTCACGAGTATGTAAAAAATGCAATATATCTAAATACAATAATAGCTATAATTTTTACTGGTACTATGATTATATTCCGTAGTAGTTTAATTGGTTTTTTTAGATTAGGAGATGCTAATGTTATAAATATGGCTAGTAACTACCTATTGATAATTAGTTTTGGAATGATATTTAATTTTACAGTTCCAGTATTAACTAGTATTTTTGCAGGATATGGAGATACTAAAACACCATTTTATATTAATGGAGTAGGGTTAGTAGTTAATATGATTCTTGATCCCTTGCTAATATTTGGATTTGGTAAAATTCCTGCTTTAGGAGTACGAGGAGCGGCCATAGCTACTGTAATTGCTCAAGCAAGTGTTCTGATTGTATTTGTGATATATATCTTAAGAGGAAAAACACGTATTTCATTTAAGGGGCTATTTAATTTTCCGAAATTCGATATTATGAAGAAAATTTTTGTATTAGGAGTTCCTGCAGGTCTTCAAAATGGACTTTTTACAGTTTTAACGATGATAATAGCGAGAATAGTAGCAGAGTGGGGACCTATGGGAATAGCTGTTCAAAAAGTAGGATCTCAGATTGAATCGCTTTCGTGGATGACAGCACTAGGGTTCGAAGTAGCTCTCTCTGCATTTATAGGTCAAAACTATGGTGCAAATAAACCAGATAGAGTTTGGAAAGGATATAAAGTTGCCCTTGTTATCATGTCAGGTATTGGAATTTCAACAAGTTTAATACTCTACTTTGGTGCCGAGAAACTCTTTAGAATCTTTTTACAAGATCCTGAAAGTGTACTCAATGGAGTTTTATATTTAAAAATATTAGCATTTTCACAAATATTTATGTGTTTTGAAATAATTACATCTGGAGCTTTCAATGGTTTAGGGAAAACAAAAGCCCCATCTGTTATAACTACTATCTTTAATTTTTTAAGAATTCCATTAGCACTATACCTATCACGTGAAGATGTAATGGGATTAAATGGTATTTGGTGGGCAATAACTATTTCTAGTTTTTTCAAAGGTGGAGTTATGGTTTTTTGGTTTATAAGATTAAAGAAAAAATGGTCGTTTTTTGAGCCTCTAAGAGAAAACTAAATAATAGTTAAATTAAAACCCCATAGAATTGAGAAGGTATATGATCTCAAATCCTATGGGGTTTTCTATAGATAAATATTTTATCTGGCTCTAAATTTTCTAGGCCCTCTATATTGGTCTAAATACTGTGCAGGAACGACTTCTACTTCTAGTGCACTTAGATCAGCACGAACTACAGAGATGTCTATTATATCACCTAATTTAAAGGTCTCATCAGTATCTTCATTTGTCATAGAATAATTAACTTCATCAAATGTAAAGTAATTAGGAGAGTTTACACCATCAAAGAAACATTCCACATGTTCCTCTGTTTCGAAAAATATCTTAGTTTTGTTAAAGCCAATAATACGAGCTTTATATTCTTCACCAATTTTTTCTAGCATATATTCAACTATCTTAATCTTTACACTTTCTTGTTCTAATTTCATAGCTGTTCTTTCTGTTTTTGAGATATGACTACCAATTGCTCCCATCTCTTCTTTGTATTGTTTCATAAGTTTTTTATTTGGATAGCCTGTTAGAGTCTCTGTGATAACTCTATGAACCATGAGGTCAGCATATCTTCTAATTGGAGAAGTGAAATGAGCATAATATTGTGATGCTAATCCAAAATGTCCAATGTTATCTACTGTATATCTAGCTTGTTTCAAACTCATTAATATAAGTTTATGAACCAGCTGGCTATTTCCATCTTCTTTTGCTTGTTCTATTATTTTTTGGAATTTTCCTGGATGTAGTTCTTCAGAAAGGTGAAGAGTATATCCAAATCTCTTAAGTGATTCTCCTAAAGCTTGTATTCTATCAGGATCAGGTTTTTCATGGGTTCTATATAGAAATGGTAGTTCCATCCAAAATATTTTTTCAGCAACAGTTTCATTTGCAGCAATCATAAAATCTTCTATAATCCTTTCAGATTCTCCTCTATCTATAACCTTTAAATATTGTACTTTTTTATCCTCTCCTAAAATAGCTTTTACTTCAGGAATATCAAAATCAATACTACCACGTGAATGTTTTAGCCCACGAAGAATAAGAGATAACTCTAGCATCTCAAAGATCATCTTATTGATGTCTTGGTATTCACTAGTCCACTCAGGGTCTTTAGCAAGGATCTTATTTACTCCTCCATAGGTCATTCTGTGAGCTGTTGAGATTACAGCTTTATAAGTTTCATGATTTACAACTTGACCTTTATTATCAATCTCCATTTCACAAGTAAATACAAACTTATTTTCATGTGGATTTAGTGAGCAAAGGCCATTTGAAATTTCACGTGGAAACATAGGGATAACTCTATCTACTAAGTACACTGAGTTTCCTCTTTTTCTGGCTTCGATATCGAGAGCACTTCCAAAGGGTACATAGTATGAAACATCGGCGATACAAACTATAAGTTTAAAGTTTCCGTTATCTAATTTTTCTACATATACTGCGTCATCTAAATCTTTTGCATCATCTCCATCTATTGTAATAATAGGTAGATGTCTTAGATCGTGTCTTTTCTCAATCTCTTCTTCTGTTAGTTCATCACTAAGCTCTTGAGCTTTTTTTATAAGTTTTGGTTTGAAATCCATAGATAAACCTTCACGGATAATTAGAGCTTCAATCATATTATTAGTATCATAGGGATCACCAATCCTATCGACAATCTTACCTTCAGGTTTTTTATCTTTTTCACCCCAAGAAACAATTTCACAGACTACTAATTCACCATTATGTGCTCCTCCGTTAAATCTTTTTGGAACAAAGATGTCTTTCCCAAATGAATGGGTAGGAACTACAAATCCAAATCTTTCATTAGATTGATATATACCAATGATTGTATTTTTTTCTCTTTTTAATACCTTGAAAACTTCTCCTTCTTTTTTTGCACCAGTAGACTCACTAGATAGTTGAACCATGACTAAATCACCATTAAATGCCCCATTAAATTTTGATTTTGGAATAAAAACACCAAAATCTGAAGTATCTACAAATGCAAATCTATCTTTAATCACATCTAAAGTTCCAGTTATATACCCCATATTTGTAGGAGTATTGTATTTACCTCTTTTACTTAGTATAAGCTCTCCATCTTTTACTAGTTTATCTAAGATAACTCTATTATCTTTTTTAAATTTAGGAGACCAACCCATATAAGATGTTATCTCACTAATACTTTTAGCCTTTCCTTTTTTAAAAATACTTAATATTTTTTCTTCATTAGTAATTGTCATAATACCTCCATTATAATATAAAAATTAGAAGCACTCCTAAAGAAGTCCTTCTAAAATAATTACTTACTATTTTCAATAACTGCCATAATAGCTTGGTGTAGAGTGTTTACAAGTTCTAAATAATCTTTACCAGCAGTAGTTACAATAAGGTCTTCTGCCATTTGAAGGATAGAAAGTACACCAGATTGTTCAGTGATAACCATAGATCTAAACCCAACTTCATATTCAGTATGATTACTACAGTGAGGATTATCTTTTAAAGTTTTTAATAGTGTATCAACCCTTTGAATAGAAATCATTCTAACTAATCCATGCATTATATTATGATGATTTTTATCGTTGTCTATCATTTTTTCAATAGTTTTTACTAATGTTCTTAATAAAAATTCATTGTTAACTTCATTTTTCATATAACTACCTCCGCAAATTTAATTATAAATATTATAGCATAAATCATAATATTTACAAGGATATGATTATTAAAAGTTACTAAAAGGATTAGTAAAATCTAACTTTTTAAATTTTTTAATTCTTCCAAAATACAATTTCTCATCTCAATAGTATTCGGATGTATAATAGCCTCAATCTTTAGGAGATATTTTAACTTCCTATCTACCTCAAATATTATAGCATGATTTATAGAAGTAGTAGCTTTTTTCCTAATTTCATCTACACTAGGATAATTTCTACCAGGCTCTATAGCGTCAGCAATGTAGATTATTTTTTCAAGAGTCGTCATTCCCCTTCTACCAACTGTGTGATATTTGATAGCATTAAGAATATCTTCGTCAAAAACATCTAACTTTTGCTTAGCATAGACACTTCCGGCAAAACCGTGTAGAAGTTCTCCTAAATTTCCAAAATATTTTAGTGTTTCATCACATTCAATATAGTTATGCATCTCAGAAATAGTCATACATTTTGATATGTCATGTAGTAGAGCAGCAGTTTCGGCCTTGGTTTCACTGATATTGTGTTCTAATGCTAATTTTTTTGCGACCTCCACAACCCCTAGAGTATGTTTATATCTCATAGGAGGAAGTGTGTTTTCAACAAATTCATATAATTTCTCTAACAAGTGACCACCTCACATTAAATTTTTTAAACTTATAGATCAAGATGTTGGCTGTAAGAGTTCTTTAAACTATACCATTTTAATTTTTTAACTTCAGCATCATTAATTAAAATTTTAACTCGATTAATGCCTTCAATATCAGTATAGCTATTAACTAAAGTATATAAAAAGAGCAACTCTTGCTCCTTACTATGAAGGACATCTTTTATATCAGAGCTTATATTGAGGTAAAGTTTATCCCCAATAATATAAGTATTTAGAAGTTTAATATTGTCATCAAAAAAAGGAATATTTTCTCCATCACTACCTTTAATTTCATAGTTACTATTTTTCTTCAATTGTATAAATATAGAGGTCGCTTCCTCTTCAAAAGAACCTTTGTCGATTACAACATCAAGGGGAATTAATTTAGTAACCTCTTCATTAGGAACATAAATTGTTACAGTTTTAGTTGTGTGTATCATATCTTCACTTTTTCTAGCAGTCAAAGTTTTTATAGGTATATCTCCTATATGAGTTACATATTTATTGTAAAAAAATCCTGTAAAAGCTAAAAAACTAATTGAAATAATCAAGAAAATAAAACTCCCTAGATGGCTTTTCTTTTTAGTTTTTTCTTTAGGGTCTTTAATTCCCTTTAATTCTCTCATTCGTGCATCTCTTTTACTCTCTTCTACGGGGATTTCTGATTCATATTCCTCTAAAAGTATATCTTTATTTTCCTCAAGAATATCCTTTTCTATCTTTGTTATTTTTTCTTCT
>JAGLEA010000254.1 GCA_023145315.1 Psychrilyobacter sp. | reverse complement strand
AATCAAATAAGAGAGGAATTAGAAGATGGTTTTTTAAGTAAAGCTCCTATGATAGAAACTTCTATTAATGATGAGGAATCATATGAAGTAGTAAAAGAAGAGTTAAAAAAATTAATAGATACAATAAAGGAAGAAAAAAAAGAAGATACAGTATTTAGAATGGCTGTGGACAGATCTTTTAGTGTAAAGGGGTTTGGAACAGTGATTACTGGAACATCTCAAGGGAAAGATCTAAAAGTAGGAGATTCTTTACAAATATATCCTGGAGAAAAAGTAGCGAAAATAAGAGGAATCCAAAATCATGGACTAAGTGTAGAGACCTTAAGTAGTGGAAATAGATGTGCTATAAACTTGGCTGGAATAGATAAAAATGAGATAAAAAGAGGTAGTGTCGTGGCAACTCCTAATTCTCTCTCTGTAACAAAATTAATAGATGTAGAGTTTAACTATCTATCTTCTAATAATAGAGTGATGAAGAACAATCAAAGGGTGAGGTTTCATCACGGTACTAAGGAAATAATTTGTAGAGTAAAATTATTAGATAAGCAAGAGTTAAACTCTGGTGATAGTGGATATGCTCAGCTTATTTTGGAAAAAGAAGTGGTAGGATTTACGGGAGATCTAGGAATAATAAGGAATTACTCTCCTATGTATACCATAGGTGGAATAGTAATATTAAATCCTCAAGCAGTAAAAACAAAAAGATTTAATGAGAAGTATATAGCTAAATTAAAGGGTGGAAAGGATGATAACTTTGCTAAATTATCAAGCTCAATAGAGGAATTAAGCTCTAAATATCCAACTTATGAGGATATAAAGTTAAATTTTGGTAGTTCAGAAGAAATAGAAAGTACATTAAAAAAGTTAGTAGAAGTAAAAGAGGTAATAGAACTGACTTCCTTCAGTGAAACTATATATATGCATAAAAACTATATAGAGGAAAGAAAAGTAATATTATTAGAATTATTAGAAGAATTTCACAGTAAAAACCCTCTACTAATCGGAGAAAATACCTCTACAATTAGAAATAAAATATTTTCTAAAAAGTTTAAAAATAAAAACTATTTAGAAATCTTATCACGATTAGAGGATGATAAAGTAATCAAGGTAAACTCTAGCCTAGTTTCGAAATATGACTTTGAAATAGAGCTAAACAAAAATCAAAAAAAGATAAAAGAGATAATACTTAGCTCATATAAAAATAATGGATACAAACCATTAAAATACCAAGAATTATCAAAGTTTACAACAGATTCCAAGGAACTAAAGAGAGTATTTGATATGATGATATTGTTAGGAGAACTAAAGTTTATAGAAAAAGATATATTTCTATTGAAAACAAATTATAACAATCTAGTGATGACAATAAAAGAGTTGGGAGAAGGTGGAAATGAGATAAAACTACCAGATGTAAAAGAAAAAATAGATACAAGTAGAAAATATTTAGTGGCTTATTTAGAGCACTTTGATAAAATAGGAGTGACTAAAAGGACAGATGATGGGAGGGTATTAGTATGATAAAGATAGATGCAATGGGGCTACCGTGTCCTATGCCTGTTATTCAAACAAAAAAAGCATTAAAAAATATAGAGGTAGATGGAAGTGTAGAAACACTAGTAGATAACGAAGCCTCTATGGAAAATTTATTAAAGATGGCAAAAGAGATGGGATTTAATTCATCTTTTGAGAAATTAGAAGATTATAAATATAGAGTGATGATAATCAAAGGTAAGGAAATAAAGAATAAAGAGGAAAATGAAGAAAGCAACGAGAAAGAGAATAATAAAAATAAAGAAAAAATGATAATTGCTATATCTTCTAACAAAATGGGGGAAGGGATAGATGAGCTAGGAGAAGTATTGATGAAGGGGTTTATATATACTCTTACAGAGATGGATATAATGCCTAAAACTATATTGTTTTATAATGGCGGAGCAAAATTAACAGTAGAAGGAGCTCCTACATTAACAGATCTTAAGTTGTTAGAAGATGAAGGTGTAGAGATACTAACTTGTGGAACATGCCTAAACTACTATGATTTAGATGGGAAATTAGGTGTAGGAGAAATTACAAATATGTATACGATAATGGAACGATTACAAGGTGCAGATAAGATAATAAAACCATAGAAAATAACTAGAAGGGGTAGAAGTGAAAAAAATAAAAGAATATAATGTGATCTCCTTTGAGTCTACTCATATGGCGATAAAAAGTGAGAAGTTACTTTTAGAAAAACAAATGGAGATTAGAATAATCCCAGTACCTAGAGAGATAACAGCAAGTTGTGGATTGGCTCTTAGAGTTGATTTAGATAAATTTGAGAGAGTAAAAAAAATACTAGAAAAAAACTCTATAGAAATTTCAGGGTGTTATAGTATCAAACAAATCGGGCTAAAAAAAGAAGTTATTGACATAAA
>JAGLEA010000253.1 GCA_023145315.1 Psychrilyobacter sp. | reverse complement strand
CTTTATTAGGAGATTTTGAGAAAAATGATTCTACCCACTCTTGAACTGCAGGTATTCTTGTAGATCCTCCTACTAATAAGATTTCATCAATATCAGAAGGTGATAATCCAGCATCTTTCATCGCTGTTCTTACTGGTCCTTTTGTATCTTCTACTAAACTAGCTGTTAATTCATTGAATTTTGCTCTAGTTAATTTCATTTCTAAATGCTTTGGTCCTGTAGCATCCATTGTGATAAATGGTAACGATATAGGAGTTTCTTTCATTGTAGATAATTCTTTTTTAGCTTTTTCTGCTGCATCTTTCAATCTTTGTACAGCCATCTTATCGTTAGCAAGATCTATTCCTGTTTCCTTTTTGAATTCTACTTCTAACCAGTTGATTACTACTTTATCAAAATTATCTCCACCTAAATGATTGTTTCCTGATGTTGATAGAACTTCTACTACTCCATCTCCAATCTCAAGTACTGATACATCAAATGTTCCACCACCAAGGTCGAATACTAATACTTTTTCTTCACCTTTTTTATCTAATCCATAAGCTAATGCTGCTGCAGTTGGCTCATTTATGATTCTTTTTACATCTAATCCTGCTATTGTTCCTGCATCTTTAGTTGCTTGTCTTTGAGCATCTGAGAAATATGCTGGTACTGTAATTACAGCTTCTGTTACAGTTTCACCTAAGTAAGCCTCTGCATCTTTCTTTAATTTTTTTAATGTCATAGCAGAAATTTCTTGTGGTGTATAGTCTTTTCCATGAATAGTTGCTTTGAAATCGTTACCCATATGAGTTTTGATTGATGCCACTGTTGAGTCAGGATTTGTTACAGCTTGTCTTTTAGCTATTTCTCCAACTATAATTTCACCATTATCTTTTACATTTACTACTGAAGGTGTTGTTCTTGCTCCCTCTGCATTTGTTATTATTGTAAAGTTTCCACCTTCCATTACTGATACACATGAATTCGTTGTTCCTAAGTCAATTCCAATTATTTTTCCCATTTTATTTTGCCTCCTAATTTAATTATTAATTACTCACTATTACTATTACTTTTTATTATTTCTTACAAACTTTTACCATTGAAGGTCTGATTACTCTATCCTTCATCTTGTACCCTTTTTGAAGTTCCATTGTTATATGATCGTTTTCTGTAACATCACAATTTTCCGTCATTACAGCTTGATGAAGGTGGGGATCATATTCTTTCCCTAGTGCTTCTATCGGCTCTACTCCCTCTGCATTCATAATTCCGTGCATTTGTGATAAAGTCATCTCTACACCTTTTACTAGTGCTTCGAAATCTTTCGTTTCAGTAGATGCAGCAACTCCTCTTTCTAAGTTGTCTACAGCTTCTAATACTTTTAATATTACTTTTTCAGAAGCATATTTTCTAAATTCTTCTAATTCATTTTGCTTTCTCTTTGTAAAGTTTTGAAATTCTGCATTTTTTCTAGCATACGCACCTTTCCAATCTTCTAAATCTGCTTCTATTTTAGCCATTTTTTCTTCTAAAGTTTCCTCTTTCTTCTTTTCTTTTTTCTTCTTTTTAGCTTCTTTTTTCTCTTTTTTAGTTTCTTTTACCTCTTCTACTTCCACTGCTTGATCTTCAGTTTCTTGATTAGTATCAAATGACTCCTTTACTTCTTCTTCCATTATCTTTTCTTCTTTAGTCATGATTCACTCCTTTTCTTTGTGCTATATTCATCATATTATTTACTTCTTCTGTTACATATTCTACAAGTCCTACAGTTTTTGAATAAGCCATCCTTTTCGGCCCGACAACTCCTATTATTCCTTGAGAACCTCCATTTTTATAAAAGGAATATACAAAGCTAAAATCTTTTAGTGCTTTAATATTTAGTTCGTCACCAAATACTACATACACCTCTCCTTGTTTATGTTCCTTTGTGCTTACCAACTCTTTGAAAATTTCATCTAAACCCTTTCTCTTATTAAATATCTCCAAGGCTTCTTTAGCTTCCTCTACTGTTTTATCCTCAAATATCGTAGAAGCTCCATTTACAAAAAATTCACCTTCCATATCCTGATAGACTTTTTCTGATATTGAGTCTAAAAGTGGATTAACTTTTTTTTGTACAAAATTTTCTATCTCAAAAGTTTCAACTTCTCCCTTAGATGATTTTTCATTTAATTCTAAACAAATTTTCTTTAACTCTTTTTCATCTATGGAATTTTCAAAGTTAATTTTTCGAGTTCTTACTGTAGAATCATCCATCACTATTACAGCCATAGCCATATAGTTATTCACATGAACCAATTCAACCTTTTTTATCGTTTCCCTTTTTATACTTGGTTCTAACACTATCCCTGCATATGAAGTGAGGGTAGACAGTAGATTCGATGTTCTTTTTAAGATTGCATCAAACTCTCCTACTTTATCTTCATATATTTGGTGTATCGCATCCATCTCTGTTCTAGATAATCTTTCTATTTTTAGAAGTTCTGATAAATAAAATTTATATCCCATATCAGTAGGTATCCTACCTGATGAAGTATGAGTTTTACACAGGTACCCTAAATCTTCTAAATCAGCCATGACATTTCGAATAGTTGCCGACGAGTACTCGATATTATATTTTTTTACCAATGTTCTAGATCCTATAGTATCACCTGCTGTGAGATAATGGTCTATAATAGCTCCTAACACTAGCTTTTCTCTATCTGTAATCATCATTCACCACCTTTTAGCCACTTGTTAGCACTCATTAGGTTAGATTGCTAACTACGATTAGTATATACTTCTTTTTATAGTTTGTCAACACTATTTAGCAAAAAAATAGCCACCTAGTAACTAGGTGGCTAAAACTATGTTTTTATTCCAATGTCCTTGAATTATTATCATCTTTTGTTTGCTTTTGATTTTTACTTGTAGCTTTAGTTAACCGTTACATTGATTGTTACATCTCCATTGTAGTCACCAGCCGTAGCTCCATTGATAGCTGCCTTCACTACAATTCCTTTTAATTTAATTATTTGACTTGCTTTCTTGTCAGTAAACACAATCTTGTGAGCATCAGATCCAGTAGCTTTAGATGTTGCATCTAAGGTTAATGCAACCGACAATGGAGCTACTCCATTCTTCATCGTCAGATCTATTGTAGTTGTAGCTAGTGCAAAAGTTATCGATGCTAAAGCTGGATCGATACCAGATATCGTAACATCTGTATTAGCTTCTGCATCTGTTGTTGTACCCTTAGGAATAATTCCAAACTCTAAATTTGAAGTTCCGGTAGGACCAGAAGTAAAACCTGCTCCCGTTGTTGAAGCTTTTGAGTCTACTGTAAGTGCTTCCA
>JAGLEA010000252.1 GCA_023145315.1 Psychrilyobacter sp. | reverse complement strand
GGTTTATTATAGAGATACAGGAAAGATCTATGCTAACCTTCCTAATGGAGCTTATACAAAGCTCTCTGGTTTTGAAATTTGGACTCCTGGTTTAGACGATTATTCTGGATCTGGTAGTATTAGTATAAACGCTGGTCAAACTATGCAAATAGATCCCCCAGCTGATCCTGTACCTCCTACATCAGTATTCCCTGCTCCAACATATACACTAAAAGATTCTAGTGACAATTCCATAGCAACGGTATCTTCTAGTGGAGTTCTCACAGGGGTTAGTGCTGGAACAGCGGTGGTTTTAGAAACTGTCAGCCCGTTAGTTAGTGAAATTACAGTTACGGTTATCCCGCCATCTGTTTTCTTCAATGACGATACAAATCTTTTAACTGATCTACCTGGTAACTCTGACACTCAAATCATCACTGGAAATCTAATTAGTAATGATACCACAGATGGAGGAAACTCTGATTTTGCAGCATCTAATCCTGGTGTTTTAGTAGGAACATACGGTACACTTACTGTTAACTCTGATGGAACTTACTCTTATGAACTTGACAATGACAATACTGCAGTTATTGCTTTATCAACAGGAGAAAGTGTTATTGAAACACTTAATATAGATATCATTGAGAATATATCGGGAAATGTCGGAACTTCTGCCTTGACTATTACTATTAGTGGTTCAAATGATAGTCCAATAGCAGGTTCTATAACTGCAAATACATTAGAAGATACTATGATCGTCCTTGCACAAGCTGATCTATTAGCTAACTCAAGCGATTTAGATAGTAATAATACACTTGTAGCTTCTAATATACAATCTAGTAATGCTACAGTAGTTAATAACGGTGATGGTACATATTCTATTACACCGAGAACAAATCTCCATGGAATGATTTCTTTAACATTTGATGTTAGCGATGGAGTAGATACTGCTAGTAGTACAATAGAATTAAATGTTACTGGAGTCGCAGATGCTCCAATTATATCAATAAATAAAAATTTAGAATTTGATAGTGACGACTTTGAATCTGGAACTAATGGATGGGGAGGATCAACAACAACTGTTGCTGCTTTTGAAACTGGAGCTATGTTAGGTCAAAATGGTGGCACTGCAACATATGAAAAAACATACGAGATTCCAGATGGTATCAGTTCTGTTGAGATTGCTTTTACAGTCCATGAAATAAATTCTTGGGATGATGAAAATTTAAATGTTTTCGTTGAAGGCGTAGAAGTTTCATCAATTGCATTATCTCATACAGGTCGTTCTACAGGAAGTGAATCTGGAACAACTAATATCAATGGTGGAGGTGTAACAGGTAGTATTACTCATGGTACTGATGGAATTGTATCTGGAACAGGAAAACATTCTACAGGTGCTTGGAGTCAATCTCATTATTATACTCTAATAGTTCCTGTTGCAAGTGATCAAACTTCAATTAAATTAGGTGTTTCATCAACTCTAAACGATACAATAGGAGATGAATCTTGGGGACTTGATGATGTTATATTATCAGTAGCAGCACCTAATGTCGATTCAGTAGGAGTTAGAGTAGCTAAAATAGATATTACTACAGAAGTTTCAGATAACGATGGTAGTGAAACAATTGGAAATATTTTGATTAGTGATGTTCCTAATGAAGTAACATTATCAAATGGTACTGACAATGGTGATGGTACATGGTTGTTAACAACCGATGATTTAGTAGATTTAACTGCTACACCTGATTCTGGATACAATGGAATCACTACATTAAAAGTAGAATCTACATCTATAGAGGGAGACCCTGCAGACAATACTTCTCAAACAACTTTACAGACATTTAAATTATTATTCACTGAATAATTTATTATTTTAAAGAAGACCCACATCTTAAATTAAGATGTGGGTCTTTTAATAAAAAATATCGTTATATTTAAATATAATTAGAAATATAGGATAAAATTAAAAACTAGCCTAAATATATAGACTAGTTAACTAATATTTATTTTTCAAAAAGTGTTCTTCTTGATATTGTAATTTAGGTTGATTTATTCTTTTTTATATCCACTTTCTTATTTTATAGTTTTAAACTCTACTTCTACATAATCTTCCTCTTTGTACACTATTTTTTTCTGATTTGAGTACCCTATCGAGATTACACAAAGTAATCTTTTTTCATCTTCAATTTCTAGGATTTTTTTTCCTAATTTTTCTGCATCTTCACCATCTTTTGTAAATCTACTCTTTAATTGTACCCAACAAGATCCTAATCCTTGATTTTCAGCTTCTAATTGAATAAACGTAGAAGCTATCGAGCAGTCCTCCATCCAAGTATCAGAGTTTGCTTCTAATCCTACTATTGCTATTGCTATTGGAGCGTCTTCTAAGAATGTTCCACCTTTAGGTTTTACTTCTGATAATTTTTTTAATACCTCTCTATTTTCTATAACTATGAATTCCCATGGTTTTTTATTCTTTCCACTTGGTGCTAGTTGACCTGCCCCTAATATTTGCTTTACTTTTTCACTCTCTACTAGATCATCTTTATACTTCCTAATACTTCTCCTTTCTAATAAAACTTTTAGCATATTTTCCCCCTATGATAGATGTTTATACTTTATGATACCACAAATAGCATTATTCTTTTTCTAGTAAAACTATTATAAATCTATACACTAAAGCTAAAATTACTGGCCCTACAAATAATCCTATGATACCATAGCTTAGCATACCACCTATCGACCCTAATAATATCACTAACATAGGAATATCTACTCCCCTTCCCATTAGGAGAGGTTTTAATAAATTATCTATAAAACTTATCATAATTGTCCATACAATATATATAACCCCTATTGCTAGACTGCTTGTAGAATACACATATATAGCTATAGGAGCTAATAAAATAAAAGGTGGGAGTTGGATAATCGCCAAAATCATAACTAGTACAGCCCAGATCCCTGCACCTGGAACTCCTGCTAATAACATTCCTATTCCTGCTAACACACCTTGGATTGCTGCTATACCTACTACACCTGCTACTACACTTTTTATAGTTCCACTCGCTACTCCGTGAAAATCTTCTACGAAATCTCCGATTAGAAATTTAAATGTTTTTTTAGCTACTTGTTTTCCTTTTTCTCCATTGATAAGGAATACTCCAGATATTAATACCGATATGATCATTTGACCTATTGTCATAGCCATTTTGGCCATTAATCCTAAAACTTTAGGAGCATATTCCTGTAATTGAGGAGCAAGTTTTTCTAAAATTATTTTAATATCACCAGTAAGAAAACTCCATAATTTTTCTATTCTATTTCCGATTATAGGGATGGATTTAATCTCCTCACTAATCACTGGAATAGTTATTGTACCTCCTTTAAAATTTATAGCTAATTTTTCGATTCCATCTATAAAAGAGCCTGCAAATAAACTTATTGGAATAATTATAACTCCTAAACCTAATAAAACGACTATTAATGCTGAAGTTTTATCTTTTCCACCTAATAATTTTTTTAATTTACTATGAAATGGATAGACACCAACAGCTATTATCATTCCCCATAGAGTTGGCATAAACATTGGTTTTACTATACTAAAACTCCAAATAAACAAAAGAGCTATAAAACTTATTTTTATAAATATATTTACAGCTTTTTTTGTCCCACTTTCACCATTTATTTTACCCATAATTCGTCCTCCTAGATTATTTTTCTGATTTT
>JAGLEA010000251.1 GCA_023145315.1 Psychrilyobacter sp. | reverse complement strand
GCTGAGATAACCCCTGCTTTTACAGCTCCTATTCCATCATGCTTTAAGACTAAAGATATAGCTCCTATAAAGGCAAAACTTGAACCTAAAAACACTGGTACAATCTTTTTAGTACATAAGTGAAATATAAGTGTCCCTACACCTGCTGCTAATAGAGCAATAGATGGATTAAGCCCGGTTAAAAAAGGAACTAATACAGTAGCTCCAAACATTGCCAATACATGTTGCAGTCCTAATAAATATTTTGTTTTCCCTTCGATCTTATTCATTCTTACCTCCGAGTAGTAAATAAAAAAAAGATAGTATTAATATCTTTTCTTATCTTTTTATTAAATTTTTATCATTATACTCCTCTAAAGTAGAGATGTCAAGAAACTTCTATAATGGCCTCTTTCTATCTACATCTTCAATTTTCAACTCAGAAGTACGAAAGTATAGTAATCTTACATATTCATATTCAAATGGTGTCCCTGTACCATAGTACCTAAAGGGAACACGACTTCGTTGATCTATAGTTTCAACTCCTAAAATAGCTATATCTTGCCATAATTCCCCTGTAAATACACTTATTGGATCTAGTGGCATCCTGATTACAAAAGTTCCTACAGCAGATCCTGCACGCCTCATATCACTAGGCCCTAAAAATGGAAGAACAAGGTATGCACCTCTTCCTACACCATAGATTGCCAAAGTCTCGTTGAGTGTTCGCTTTTTTTCTACTATTTGAACTTTAGTCGCTACATCAAATAAACCCAAAACTCCTACAGTAGTATTTATTAAAAACCTTCCAACACTTGTAAAAAAAACATCATAGTCTAATATTAAGACACCATTTAGTGCACTAAATGGTTCGTATAAGTTACTAAAAAAGTTTTTAACACCTGTTCGTGCTACTCCTGGAAAGAAAAACTTATATGAATCAGATACTGGTAAGCCTACCCATTTATCAAACTCATAATTAAAATAATAAACTCTCCTATTCATAGACTCAAATGGATCATATGCTTTCATTATATTAGAAGTTCCTGTTGTCAGAGAATAGTCGTATGAATCATGTAATTTTTCATCACTTATCTGACTATTACTACAACCTATAAAAGTGAAAATTATAAATACTATTATTATTTTTTTCATTTTATATCACCTCTTATAAAGTACTCAATCATAAAGTCTATATTGTCTTTATAGAACATATTTCCACAGTGACCACCATAAGGATATACTTTCAATTTATTACCTAGTGTTTGTTTTAAATAATCTAAATTGTCTTTAGTTAAGATTAACTCATCCTCGTTTGTAATTACTGCTATATTAGTAGCAGTTTTAAGATAGCTATCTATAGATTTTAAATCACTTTGTTTTATAACTTCTTCTAGTGTTATCCCAGGATGCGTTTTTTCGTATACAGGGTAACCTATTTTCTCTATATATTTTTCAAAACTACTAAAGTTTATACTACTATAGTATTGACTCATACTTTCGTATTTTTTAGCTTTTTTAGTTGGATCACTATAAACTCCACTTCTAGTCATAAGGTCAGTGATATAATTAATATCTATAGCAATAAATCTAAATGATAATCCTATTAATATTTTTAAATCCTTTTCATCCATATCTAAACTTTTAAATAGAGGATAGATAGAATTTTCGTCAAAGGATACCCCCCCTGTTTTATCCCCATATTCAATAACTCCCATTATTATCTTTCTTAAAAGCTCGTCTAGTTCTCTTTCACTATGTATATTATCATCTAGTAGCTTATCTAACATAGTGGCAGAGTCATATAGATTAACAGTGGGATTGATAGATACAATCCTCTTAAAATTAAAATATTTTTTCCTACTATCAATCTCTCCTAATATTAGTGATATACTACCTCCTAAACTATAACCTGTTACATATAGATCACTATAGTTTACTTTTTTCTCTATTTTTTTCATAACTTTTTTCATTAATTCATATATCTCTTCACCATCTTCTCCTAATATTCCTGGAGCATGAGTTTTCGACATAGAAACTAAGTAGTTATAGTCAAAACTCGTAGGTAACATTACAACACTAAACCCTTTTTCATATAAAATACTTCCCATTGTTTCCATTTTTTTAGAATTATATTTTGCACCAGTTCCTGCAAACAAAAAAACCAATGGCGATCTCTCTTCCTGAGCCATCAATCCAAATTTAAATTCATCTAAGTACCATAAATTTTTAGGAGTATTTGAATTATCAGAAGGTAATTTTATCTCCTTATAGCTTACAGGTTTGAATTCCGGCATATCTTTCAATGGAGTTGATAATACTGTTGCTAAATATGGATTTGTATACGGATAATTATAACTATTAGCAAAAGTCATCACATTTATTATCATATATATATATATTACTAAAAACTTCATTTCCTCACCTTATCCTCTGTTAATTTAACATTATTAATCTATAATTCTTTATACCTTTTAAAAGTTTATTTTCCTTTTTAAATATAAAAAGAGGAGTAAATCCTCTTTTAGTAGATTATAGTTGTTGTAATTTATATGAAACACCTGTTAAAAACAGTGTTACATAAAAAGGGTTTTCAACTTCTGGCAGGTTAAATTCGTAGTATAAAATTTCTTCTAATTCTTTTAGATCTGCTTCATCAGCATCTTTTGCAATCTCAAAAATTATACGATTTAATCTCCTTTTTTTCTCTTTATCACCAAGAATTGATTTTATACCTTCTGCTATAAGATCGTGTATATCTCCTGCTTCCCCATCTCTATCTATTCTCTCTTTTATCTCTTTCGCATATTTTTCAATACCAAATAAATTTTTATTAAGAGTAAAGTAAGATAATTTTCTAATGATGAAGTCACTTAGATCACTAATTTTTTTATCTATCCCCTCTACTGACACGATTTCTAGCAATTTATCGTGTGTATTATTAAATACAATGCTTATATCATCTTGTATTTTACAACCTATATTTTCAATTTTAACTAACCCATCTGTATTTAGTTTGTTTAAAAATTTTGATATTATTTTTTTATCCATATCCATCTTATTAGCTAGATCACTAATAGAAATATTATAATTTAATTCTTCATTTTTAATTTGTGGTGCTATTAATTCTCTTAAAATACTAAAAAATGCTATAGATTCTGATTTGTTTTGTCTCATTTATAATCCTCCTAAAACTTTATCTTTAAATTATATAGCTTTTTCTATTTGATTACAACTGTTTTATTTTTTTCTGTATATTCTTATTTATTTATTGTATACTTATCTAAATAATAAAATGAAGATGGAGGTAATTATGAAATTTTTAGGTGTTATCCCTGCTAGGTATGCTTCTACACGTTTAGAAGGAAAGCCTTTAGCAGATATTAATGGTCATTCTATGATAGAGTGGGTATATAAAAGAGCAAGTAACTCAAACTTAGACTGTGTAGTTGTGGCGACTGATGATCAGTTGGTATATAATGAAGTTCTTTCCTTTGGTGGGAAAGTCGTAATGACCTCTAAAGAACATAGTAACGGTACATCTAGAATAGCAGAAGTAGCAGATATTTATACTGATTACGATGTTATTATAAATATTCAAGGAGATGAACCACTCATTGAAAAAGATATGATAGACTCACTTATCGAATCATTTAAATTAGAAAAAGACCTAAGCATGGCAACTCTAAAGCATAGGATCGGTTCTATGGAAGAAGTAGAAAACCCAAACAATGTAAAAGTTATTACAGATAAAGATAACTATGCTATTTATTTTTCTAGATCACCTATTCCTTACCCTCGAGACCTAGACATAGATAACTACTATAAACACGTAGGAATATATGGATACAGAAGAGATTTTGTTATCAAATATTCTCAAATGTCTCCTACATCGCTAGAGGTTTCAGAATCTCTAGAGCAACTACGAGTTTTAGAGAATGGATATAAAATTAAAGTTTTAGAAACTCCATATAAGATAGTAGGAGTTGATACTCTAGAAGATTTGAAAAAAGTTAGAAAAATTATAAAAGAAAAAAATATAATCTTATAAACTAAAAGGTTCAGTGAAAATCACTGAACCTTTTTACTTAAAAATTTTTATATTTTATTATCCTAATAATTCGTCTAAATCATGTAGCTCTAAATCAGTTAATGCAGCTGCTACTGGTTTTGATACTAATTTTCCATTTAAAACATTGACACCTGGTCTTAATTCTGGGAATCTCTCTGTAGCTCCTTTTAACCCTAAATCAGCAATTGCTAAACCATATTTAAGAGTTACGTTAGCTAATGCATAAGAAGATGTTCTAGGCATAGCTCCTGGCATATTTGCACAACAATACATTACTACACCATTATCACTTAAGAAAGTTGGATCTTCATGATATGTTGGTCTAGATATAGGAGTTGTTCCACCTTGATCTATAGAAATATCTACTATAACAGATCCTTTTTCCATTGAATTAATCATATCTAACGTAATTAGATGTGGTGCTTTTGCTCCTGGAATTAATACTGTTGAGATTACTAAATCAGCAGTTTCAATATGTTCTGCTAAGTTTCCAGCATTTGAATAGATAGTTTTGATCTTTGAACCATAGATATCGTCAAGATACTTTAATTTTGCTACATCTACATCTAAGATAGTTACATCAGCTTCTAATCCTGTTGCCATTTTTAGAGCTCCTTGACCTGCAATTCCTGCTCCTACGATTACTACTTTTGCTCTAGCAGTACCTGTTACTCCACCTAATAAGATTCCTTTTCCACCTAGGTGAGCTTGTAATAAATTAGCTCCAAATATTACTGATTCTCTTCCTGCTACTTCTGACATTGGCGCTAATAGTGGTAATGTTCTATTTAATTCTACAGTTTCAAATGCAATTCCTGTTGCTCCAGCTTTCATTAATCCTACTGTTTGTGCATGATCTGGTGCTAAATGTAAGTATCTATAGTGAATTTGTCCAGGTGTGATTAAAGCTAACTCTCTTGGTTGAGGTTCCTTTACTCCTATAATCATTTCAGCTGTTGCATATACTTCTTCTAAAGTTTCTACGATTTCTACTCCTACTGCTTTGTAGTCTTCATCTGTTAAGCCTATTCCATGTCCTGCTCCAGAAGTCATAACTACTGTATGTCCTCTTTTGATAAATTCTACTGCTCCACCAGGTACTAGTGCTATTCTGTCCTCTTGTGGTTTGATCTCTCCAGGTATTCCAATTCTCATTTTTTATCCCCCTTTTATATAATAAATTCTCTATAATCATTTATACTATAATTTAGTTTAAAAATCAATCTTTTTTTCAGAAAAACAAACAAAAATTTCGTTTTAAACACAAG